>DATDYH010000082.1:0-6582 GCA_035289045.1 Candidatus Nanoarchaeia archaeon | reverse complement strand
TTTATGACTGGACTTTTGAAGAGGTTAAAAGAGCCATACTAACTCACCCTCAATTTGCAGGATTAGACCATGAAAGAGCTATCAGGCAGGGAATAGAAGTTTATGGGGCTGATAATGAAGATGAGGTTAAGAGAGCTGTTCTTAGTTTCCCTCCATTTGCAGGATTAGACCATGAAAGAGTTATCAGGCAAAAAACAAGGTTGGGAAGAATGGCTGGACTAACAAATAAAGAAACAGTTAGTTATCTTTTGGATACCCCTGCTTTCGCGGGTTATAGTGCTAAAAGATATCTTGCAGCATTTGATATTGGAAGACAACTTGGGAGAGAAGGTTTCCCATGGGATGAAAGAATGTTAAACGCATTCTTTTCTTACTCCAGAAAAAGCCCTTATGTTCCAGATACAAAAAGAAAAAGAGTCTCTCAGTTTGCTAGCGATAAAGAACCGCCATTGTTAAAAGCAATGAGAAAAAAGCTATCAGGGAACTCTTAGTTTAGAGGTTAGCCTTTGTATAATAACCAGTTATAACCCCTAATTTATCCTAATCAGCTCCAACAATCTTTTGCCTAATTCCAATAATAACTACCCCATAAAAAGTTCAACCTTGCTTCTTATCACATCAGACTACTACAACATCAATTATCAATCATCTGTGAGAGGTTGTACCATCTCTCTGAAAAGCAAGTTATTTAAACCAACCAGCTAAAGCTCCAGTATGCCAGAACTTCTATTCCCGCATGAATCAATAAGGCAAACCCAGGATAAATTAATCCAGGACATCCAGTCAGCAATAAAGAAAAAATCCCACCTGGTCATCCATGCCCCAACCGGCATTGGCAAAACCGCAGCAATATTATCAGCAGTATTGACAGAAACAAAAGATAAAAACATCAATATTTTCTTCCTCACACCAAAGCACACCCAACACAGAATCGTAATAGACACCATAAGAAAAATCAACCAAAAGCACAGCATTAACATTCAGGCCATAGACTTAATAGGCAAAAAATGGATGTGTGCAGTTGATGGCTCATCCCTATTGCTTCCAGCAGAATTCTATGATTACTGCCAGGATGCCATAAAAAAAGAAACCTGTGATTTCTATAATAATTTCAAAAACAAGCAGCAAAAGCATGCAAAAGAATCCCTAATCCAGGAGCTAATCAAGCTTAACCCCTGCCATGTAGAAGAGTTAACATCACTGGCAAAAACAAAAGGCTTCTGCCCTTATGAAATTGCTTCAGAGCTTGGAAAAACCGCAAAGGTAATTATAGCTGACTACCACCACATTCTCAACCCTTCAATAAGGGAATTATTATTAAAAAGAACAGACAAGTTATTGTCCTCTTCAATAATCATCTTTGATGAAGCCCACAACTTAGTTAAAAAATCGCGGGAATTATTGACAAACAAATTAACAACCCAGATGCTTGACAGTGCAATAAGGGAGGCAAAAGAAGTCAGGGCATCAGGCTATGTAACAGGCCAGTTGTCTGACATTAAAAAGCTCCTTGAAAAGCTTGCATCAGCAATCCCAATACAAGAGCATGAAAAATTACTAACAAAAGCAGCATTTGCTTTTGAGGATTATAATGAATTTAAGGATAACCTGTTAACCATCTCAGAAGAAGTAAAAGAAATAAAAAAACGCTCCATTCTCGCTTCCATCTCCCATTTTCTCAGCAATTGGCCTGGCCAGGATGAAGGCTTTACAAGAATCATCAAAAAAGGCTTCTCAAAAACAGGCAGGCCATTTATTTCTTTAAATTACAACTGCCTTGACCCGAGCTTAATCACAAGGCCAATTATCCAGGATTCATACACTACCATAGCCATGTCCGGAACATTAACCCCGACATCCATGTATAAGGACTTACTGGGCTATGAAAATGTAACTCCCCTGGAATACTCAAGCCCCTTTCCAAAAGAAAACCAGCTAAACTTAATAATTCCCGGCACAACAACAAAATTCACCTTAAGGAACAAGGAAATGTATGAAAAAATCGCAAGATACTGCTCTGTATTGACAAATAACATCCCTGGAAACTCATTATTATTCTTCCCAAGCTACCAGTTAAGGGATGAGGTCTATTTTTACATGGAAACCCTTTCAAAAAAAACAACTCTTTTGGAACAGCCAAATCTTAATAAGCAGGAAAAGCAGGAGCTTCTTGAAAAATTCAAGCAATACAAAAACCAGGGAGCAATCTTATTAGCAGCCTCATCCGGCAATTTCGGCGAGGGCATTGACCTGCTTGGCGACCTTCTTAAAGCAGTAATAGTCATTGGCATTCCATTGCAAAAGCCTGACTTAGAAACCCAGGAATTAATCAAGTACTATGACAAAAGATTCAGTAAAGGCTGGGACTATGGCTACACTTATCCAGCGATCATAACAGCCCTCCAGAATGCAGGCAGATGCATACGCTCAGAAACAGACCGGGGCATCATAATCTTCATGGATGAGAGATACACCTGGCAGTCTTATTTAAAATGCTTCCCAAAAGACAAGCATTTCAGAATCACAAGCGAGCCATTAAGGTTGATAAATGAATTTTTCAGCAGGAATTAGAAAAACTTATATAACCTAAAGCAAATAAGCTTATAGGGGGCAAAATGAATCAAAATTATAATTTCTTTATGGAAGAGAACTTAGAAAGGTACATAGGAGAATGGATAGCTATTTGTAAGAATCAGATAATCGCGCATGGAAAAGATGTAAAAAAAGTTTTCAAAGAAGCTAAAGAAAAATGCCCAAAAGAAAGGCCATTAATAACCAAAGTTCCTGATAAAGAGGCTATGATCTTCTAAAATGGTTATGTCTTTTAGGTACAAAAGCATTAATCGCCCGGATGGAAGCAAAATTAAAACTCCCTCAATACCTGTATTACTAAGCCATAAAGAAAAATTTGAAACTATCGCTCTTTTAGATTCTGGTGCTGATTTCTCAGCAATCCCAAAAGGTGTAGCAGAAATATTAGGAATAAGCTTAGAAGGAAAAAAAGAGCCAACACATGGAATCGGAGGAAAAGCAGAAACAATTAAAGCAACAATAAACATTAGCATAGAGAAAGATCATGAGCATTATTCATTTCCCATTCATGTCAGCATAATCCTAAGTGAGGAATATAACATCCCAGTTATCCTGGGCAGAGAAGGTTTCTTCAACGAATTCATCATATCTTTTAACCAGTCAGAAGAAAAAGTAACCCTCAAGAAAATCAACAAGAAACACTTTCTTTAGTTCTTCTTAAAACTCCCTGCCAAATCAATAACATACTTCCCCTCACCAATCCTGAATACAAGAGGCTTCCCGGAAAACAGGTCAACCAGGCTAATCTCATATTTCCCAGGCTTTGTAACCCTTATGCTCTCCAAATCAAGCACAACAGGTTTTTCATCATTTTCAACCCCAATCAGCTCAAAAATATCCTGCTCAATCTGCTCTTTCTCTTCCATACTTAAATTTTCTGTTATCTTAGCAGCCTCATCCAGGTCCTCTTTCCTGATAAAAAAGAAAAACTTTCCCCCGCAATTGCTGCATCCCTTTAACAATTCCTGGGAAGCATTTTCATATATCCTGCTGCATTTGACGCATTGATGTGCCATTTTCACTCCAATAGCTTAAAACACAGCCATGTTTAAATAATTATCCAAAAAAGAGAATTCAGAATAAAAAAATAAGCTCTAGCAAAACCAGTAAAGCTATTTTCTCTTCTTCTTCCCAGCAGTCAACAGCTCAATCTTGTTCGGGTCTTTCCTGATTTCCCTCACAACAGACGCAGGCCCAATAATTGTAAACCCACCCCTGTTGCCAAGCAATACCCTTGCCAACCCAGTCCTGAATTTCTTAAACATGTCCCCATTTCTTCCAGGCTCAACACTGCAGATTTCCACACCTTTAAAATTCCTGGAAATCTCTTCCATGGTCTTCTCAATCAGCAAAGCCTCCTCACCAGCATCTAACCTCCCTTCAACCAGAACAATCTTATCATCTCTCACGCATCTTAACAGCTTGTTAATCTTCTGTCCCTGCTCCATTCCACTTAGATCCTGGTAAGGAATAAATTGTAGTGTAACCATTACTTAACCACCTCAAACAATTCTTTGTAAAACTCTTCCATATTCTCCCCTTTTAATGCAGACACTCCGACAACCTTATATTGCGGAAATGCAGACTGGATTCTTTTAATGCTAGCCCCCTTTAAATCAGTTTTATTCCCAACAACCAGCACAGGAATATCCCTTGCAGCTAAATTCCCTATTATAGTAATATTAACCTGGTCATAAGGGTTCTTAGTGGCATCCAGCACAACCAATACGCAGTCAACATTCTCAAGCCATCTTATTGCTTCAATCACTCCTCTTGTAGCTTCCTTAGCTCTTTTCTTTGACTCTTTCTGGTTTAACCCAAATTTAAGAAAGTCCTCATAATCAATCTTGGTTGCAATTCCAGGCGTGTCAACCAGGTTAAAGCTTAATTTTTTTCCTTTTTTCTCAATAACAACTTTCTCTCTTACTTTAATCTCTCTTGTCTCATGGGGAATCTTGCTCACTTCACTCATCTCCTCCCCAATCCAGTCCACGCATATTCTGTTTGCAAGGCTTGATTTCCCGGAATTAACAGGCCCATACAACCCAAGCCTCACATTCTTTCTCGTCCTAAAAATATTAAAAAACAAGCCATTGATAAATTTCATAAACCTGCTCATTAAGAAAACGAAACTTATTAGAATATATAAACCTTACCCCCTTAACACACCTGTAAAAAATGAAAGACAAAATTAAAGAAATATTGGCATCCTTGGAAAAAGAAAAGAAAATAAAAATCCTTTTTGCAGTTGAAAATGGAAGCAGGGCATGGAGGATGGAAAGTCAGGATAGTGATTTTGATGTTCGTTTTGTTTTTGTAAGGCCTCTAGAAGACTATATCCAGATACATTCCCCATCAGAGGTTATTAATGCAGGCTTTGATAGATCTGGAAATGCTTGCGACATTAAGGGGGCGTATCTGGACCTCCTTGGGATAGATATATTCAAGTTTGTAAAAATGCTTTCTTCATCAAACCCCACCACTATTGAATGGCTTATTACCGATATTGTCTATTTTGGGAAACAAAATCCCGTTTTCAAAGAATATGCAGTTAAAAATTTCAATAAAATCTCATTATACCATCATTATAAGTCTATGTGTAAGAACAACTATCTGAAATACCTTAAATCCGGTGCATCGCTAACCTACAAAAAATATCTCTATACTTTCAGGGGGCTGGTAAATGCCAAATGGGTAGCACATAAAAAATCATTGCCCCCAATTATCTTTACAGGCGCATTAAAAGCAATCAGGGGAATAATCCCTGAGAGCATCATCAAAAAGCTGGAAGAGATAATCAGGCTAAAGATAAGTGGAAAAGAGCAAGAGATAATCCAGAACATTGTGAGGCTTGACCAGTATGTAGAAGACTTTCTCAAAGACGACACAGAAGCACCAAAAGAGAAGCCGCACTCAACTCTTAACAGCCTTAATAATGAACTAAGGAGAATCATTCTCTCACAAAAATAGTCAGGCAATTTTGCATATTTTATCTTTTTATCAGCCTCTGGAACAAGCCATCCTGCCCTAGTAAATCCATTGCAAGCTCATTAACCTCTTCAACACTCCCATTGCCATCAATCTCTCTTAATATCCCCTTCTTCCTGTAATACTCAACAACAGGTATTGTCTCTTCTGTAAAAACCCGCCATCTATGGTTAATCACTTTTCTATTGTCATCTTTTCTTTTTTCAATCCTTGCCCTTCTCAAAAGCCTCTTCATAATATTGGTCTTATTGCACGCTATATACAAAGCATAACTTATCTCCCCAAAGTCCATAGCCTGGCTCAAATCCCTTGGAAACCCATCAATCAGAATTCTTGATTCTTTTTTTAGCTTCTTCTTCAATATCATGTTCAATATCTTATCATCCACCAGGTTCCCTGATTCCATATCCTTCTTAATCATCCTGCCGATTCTGCTTCTTTTGCTGACTTCTTCTCTTAATATCCCCCCAACAGAAAGCATCTTCAGCTTGTATCTCTTGCATATAAATCCAGCCTGAGTGTCTTTCCCCGCACCCGGAGGCCCAATAACAACCATTCTTAATCCCTTTTCTCCCATTATCCCCAATACCCCTTTTCCTCTTTTTCCTCAAGCAGGCTCCAGCTCAGCTTCATCTTCTCTGTAATCCACCCCATCTCTTTGTTAAATTCCTTCCAGGAGTTAAAAACATTGTTAATGAACTCAGCATCTTTTTTATCATCAGGACAAACATCAAGTGTTAAAGACCATCTTTCATAGCTCATCAGCTTCCTGTAAAACTCATGAATCTTCTTTTTCTCATCTTCATTAAAGCTGTTGCCCTCAACCATGCTTATTATATTTGCCTGGTTTGGATACAATACTCCTTCAATAATCCTGCAGTAAAAAATAATCTTCTCATTAACCTTTCTTCTTACAGCCCTTAAAAGGAATTTTTCATCCTTTGCTTTATAGTCAATAAAGGCGAGCTCAAACTCATTGTCAAGTAATTCAAGCTCAGGCAG
>DATDYH010000081.1:0-12985 GCA_035289045.1 Candidatus Nanoarchaeia archaeon | reverse complement strand
TTCACGCTCCAGTTGCTTGAGCCAAACTCAACCAACACCAACCAAAATGTAACAGCATTAAGCAACATCTCAATTAAGGCAACAGCCCAATACAACGGCAATCCATTGTCAACTGATATGAATTTCTCAGCCTCAATCAACAGCTCAGCATGTACCTTAGTATCCACAACCTACCAGTCATCTTTCTGGAACATCACCTGCATAGCCCCAAATAAATCAGATGGCTTTAACCACACATTGACATTAACCGGAACATTCACAAATTTCTCAGCAGACTATGTAGTAACAGCAGAAAGCGCAGTTTACTATCCAGACATAACCTCCCCAACAATCCAGTCAACAAACCAGACCTCTGTCCAGGAATATGAAAACATCACATTAACAATAAACACCACAGATAATGTCGACATTTCATCAGTAATCGCCCAAATAACCTATCCAAACCTTACAGTATTAAACTCAACCCTCACTCTTGTTAATGGCTTATACAAAGTCAACATAACTAATCTTAGCTTAGGTGATTATGACCTAATATACATTATCAACGATTCAGCAGGCTTAACAACCAACCTAACCTCATACTTTGAAGTATACATCCCAGTAAACTTCTCAGGCAATGTAACAAACTCCTCTAACTTAGGCATCCACACCCTATTCAGGTTGTTCAGGCCAAACACCACAAGAGAATTATACAATTTCACAACAAACTCATCAGGCAGCTATAACTTCTCCTCAACACAAATCCATAAAAGAATCTATGATATTGAAATCTCAGCATTAGGCAATAAAATATTCCTTGAAAATGTAATCATCAACTCCTCAACCCAGGATATTATTAACCTTGATATCTTTGATGGCGCAGCATTAACAGATGTAATAACCAACAGAAAGCCATTAATAGGCTTTGGCGCAGCATCCAATCTCTCAGGTTACAAAGCAAACATAACCATAACATATACTAACGCATCCAGGACAATAAGTGATGAAACAACAATCAGGATGTATAAATGCTCTAACTGGACATTCTCCTCCAGAGCCTGCAACTCCACATGGGAGCAGTTAGCAGATTATGCATTAAGCACAGTATCAAATGATATTTCAGCAAACTCATCATCATTCTCAGCTTACTTAGCAACAGAAAACTCTTGTGGAGACGGCGCATGCACTTCAGGCTATGGAGAAACAACAACAACCTGCTCAACAGATTGTGCATCAACCACAACAACATCTCCACCAGGTGGAGGAGGGTCTTCTGGGGGAGGAGGTGGAGGCGGTAGTGGAGGTGCAGCATCAACAGCAGACTTAGAAAAAGCAATTGAAAAGCTTGAAGGCTTAGTAGGTGGGGTAAAAATAGAGACAACCTCAATTATTGAAGAAATTGAAGAAGGCCAGACAAAGACAACAGGCATCTATTTAAAGAACACATTAAATGAGCCGGCAACAATAACCTTAGAAGTTACAGGAGAGATAACCCAGTTAGTCTCACTGCCGGAAAAAACAGTAACCCTCCCTCCATCAGGTGAGAAGCAGGTAACCATAACCATAAAAGCTGAAAAAGGCATCCCAATCAAAACCTACTTTGGCAAGATTAAAATCACAAATAAAGGCGCAGCATTAGACATTCCAATAAGCATTGTGGTCAAGCCCGCAGTAGAAACTCCCTCAAAAATCATTGAATTATCCATAGAGCCATTGCAGCAAAGAGTCTCTCCAGGAGAAACATTAAAATCGCAAATCAATATCTATAACCTAGCCAAAATAAAAGAACGCGAGCTTACCCTGCTTCTTCAGTTAGTCAACTCAAAAACAGGGCAGCTGTTAATAGAAAAGCAGGAAAAGCTCCTTCTTAAGGACTCTCTTAACCTAATCCGCGATATTGAAATACCAAAGGATGCCAGCCTAGGCAATTACATAATAAAAGCAATCTTAGTAAGTGACAAGCCCGGAGAAGAGCTAAAGCTGGAAGCCTTCTCTAATATCTTAATAGAACAATCCTTCCTGTACAAAGAAGCATTTGGAGTAGAAGTCTGGAAATACTTTGCAGGCTTCTGGTTCATCGTTCTTCTCTACCTCTCAGGCATCTATGTCAAGTACAAAAGAGACAAATCAAAAACATACAGGACATTTGTCAATCTTTCAAAGCTTCCGCAGGAATCACCAGTAACAGTCAAGTTAGGAAGAATCACAGAAACAAATAAAGACGCGTACTTTGACCTTAACCAGTTAAAAACCCATGTCTTAATCGCAGGCACAACAGGCTCAGGCAAATCAATAACAGCCCAGGACTTGATAGAAGAGGCCTTAATGAAAAATGTTGCAGTATTAATCTTTGACCCAACAGCTCAATGGACAGGTTTCTTAAGAAAGAATGAAGACCGGGAGATGTTAAAATATTATCCAAAGTTCAATATGCGCAGAAGCATGGCCCGCAGCTTTAATGGCAGCATAAAAATCATCAAAGACCCAACAGAAGCAATTGACATTAAAAAAGCCATAACCCCTGGCCGCGCAACAATCTTCTGCATGAATTATTTAAAATCTGGTGATATTGATTTAGTCATCGCCTCAACAATCCAGCAAATCTTTGATGCTAACTTAGAAGAATCCCGCGACTTAAAAATCCTCCTTGTCTATGATGAAGTTCACAGGCTTCTTGCAAAATTCGGCGGCTCAGGAAAAGGCATGCTCCAGTTAGAAAGAGCTGCAAGAGAATTCAGGAAATGGGGTGTAGGCCTGGTATTAGTCTCCCAAATCTTAAAAGACTTTGTAGAAGACATCCATGCAAACATAGGCACAGAAATCCAGATGAAAACCAAGCATATTGAAGACTTAAAAAGAATCACAGAAAAATACGGGGAAAAGCTTCTCCAGATTCTTAACCGGGTCCCTACAGGCACAGGCATGGTAGAAAACTCTGCATATAATGATGGCAAGCCTTATTTTATCAGCTTCCGCCCAATCCTCCACAACACTTTCAGGTTATCAGACAAAGAGCTCCAGCAATATGATAATTATAATACAAAACTGGAAGACATTGAATTCCAGCTTGATAATCTTAAAGAGCTAAAGCAGGATATTTTTGATATAGAAATGGAATTAAAGCTGGCTCGCGACAAACTTCAGCAAGGCAAGTTCAACATGGTTGATATCTACATGGAATCACTCCTTCCAAAAGTAGAAGCTTACTGGAAAAGGCTTGGCAAGCCACCAGTGCATAAAGAACTAAGAAAAATTGACCTCTCAAAGCTCCATGCAGGCGTCGAACAGGCAAAAGCCCAGCGCGAGCTTATCATCAAAAAAGAAGGCCAGACAAGAAAAATAGTCCAGCTTTTAATTAACAAAGGCTACACTACAGAGCAAATAACAGCAGAGTTCATCAAAAGAAGCTATCCAGAAGATTTAATAGCCCCAATAATAAAGGAATTCAAAAAAGACCCCTTCAGCGAGCTCAAAGACTATATCCAAAGAGCTTTAAAAGAAGGCATCAATATTGACATAATAAAAAAAGAGCTGCTCAAGGCAGGCTGGGCTCAAAAAGACATAGATCATGTCTTAGCAGGCCTAAAGGAGAAAAAATCAGAGGTGTAAATTGAAGCTTCCCTGGAACAAGGATAAAGAAGAAAAACTTGAAGATAAGGAAAAAGAGGAGATTCTCGCAGAAATAAGCTCCCAGCCAGCTGGTCTTCCGGAAAATTCTGCGCATGATAACAGGATCGACAGGTTAGAAATAGAGATTGAAAGATTAAAAGCAATCTTCGGCACTTCTAATGACTACAGAAAAACAAATGAAGAACGGCTCTCCAGGATTAACGAGTCAATTGGTGAGTTAAGAAGCTCCATGATTGAAAGGGAAAAGCAGGTAAAAGACCTTGAAATTGCAGCATTAAGGTCAGCAGACCTGGTAAAAGAAGTCCAGCCTGAAAAATTAATGCTTGAAGTAAGAAAAACAGGCTCAAAAGCAGAAGTTCTCTCCAGCAAGTTAGAAAGCTATGACAGCTTAATCTCTAATATTATTGAGGAAATCAAGTCCATAAGAAGGCTAACAGCAGAATTTGAAAGCATGGAAAGCATCCATGAGCTTAACTCAGAAATCCGGGCAGAATTAGGGGAAACAAAAAGAAGAGAAACAAAAATAGAGATTGAGTCAAGTAAAATCAGCAAAATATTTGAAGAGATGCAGAAAAAATACGCAGAGCAGCAGGAGATGAACTCCTTATTAACCCAGGCCGTAATCAGCAATACAGAGCTGAAAAAAGACACTGACGCACTAAAAGTCCGGTTCTCCACCTTAATTGACAAGGATGAGCTTTCAAAAATAAAAACAGAAATCAAAGAGCTGTTGTCAGAATCAGGCTTAAGCCAGCATAGCCATGCATCGCAAATCTCTCTTCCAAAATCATTCTCCCAAAAACCATCCCCACAATCATCATCTGGTTTAATAGACATGGACAAAAAGCTCTACATTCTTGAAAGCAAAACCCAAAGAGAGCTTGACAGCTTAAAATCCTTAATCGCAAAATCAGAGGCAAGCACTAATCTCACCCTTGACAAAGAGCTCTCAAAAATAAAATCCAGCTCAAAAGAGCTTGAAAAAACATTCGCATTCATACAGCAGGACACCCAAAACCCGGTTTACCAGAAGCTGAAGCGAGACGTCTTTACAAAGCTCTCTTACTATGATGTATTCCTCTCAGACACAGCAGTAAAGCTTCCAATGATGGAAAAGGAATTATTTAGCCTAAAAGCCTATCTTAAGTCCGTAATCATGAAAAATCAGGAAATCCTCGCATTTATCAAAGGCAGCAAAGCACTCTCATTCAACCCTGAAGAATTCATAAAGAGAGAATCTTTTAGCCTTCTCCAGGAAAAAATCAATTTCATTGAGGAAAAACTAAGCCAGCTAAGCGAGTCATTAACATCCAGTTCAATAGACATAAGCAAAAGGCTTCATGAGCTTAACTTCAACATCTCCCAAAAAGCAGACAAAACAAGTATTGAAGAGTTAAAAGACCTCATCTCTTCAAGGCTAAGAAGAAATGAAGTCTTCCTTCATTCAGTAGAAGAGAATTTAACAAGCCTCATCAGCACCACAAGCTTCGCAGAAATTCCAAAAATAAAAGAAGACTTAACAAAAATCAAGCTTGTATTACGAGATATAATAAGAAGAGACGAAGAATGGATGAATTCCATATTCAAAATGGTTAACCAATAAAATAGGAACATGAAAAAAATCAGTTTAAAAAATTACATCGTCATTGTCCTGGGCACAATACTGGGATTATTGCTGTTAACCCTTCTTGATTACACAGGCAATGCGCTAAAAGCCCCCCAGTTAAAGCTTATCATCCAGGATGAATTTCAGGAAGTCTCTCCAGGAGAAACAATTAAGGCAGACCTGGTTGTATACAATACTGAAAGAACTGAAAAGCTGCTGATTATTTATGAACTAAAAAAACTAGGCTCAGAAGATTCCATAATAAAGGAAGGCACCTTGAATATTGAGCAAGACTCAGCATTCCCAATAGAGTTCATCCTCCCAAAAACCTCCCCATCAGGCATCTACCAGCTAACAGCCAGCATTAAAGGCGAGGATTATTCAGTATCAGAAATCTTTCAGGTAAAGCAGGCTTCAAAAGCAAGCAGGCAAAGGCTGCTCAACGCATCCCTTTACATTTTATCAGTGCTTATCCTTCTTACATTAGTGCTTTTCATCAAAAGGCACTGGGACTGGGTTAAAAATTTCAAAATCAACCTAAAGCTGCTCACCTTTGACATAAAATGGCAGGCAAGAAGAAAAAACTTTTTCCTGAGTTACCTTTACATCATAATCATCGCCCTTATCTTAGTCATAATCTTGTTGTTTATCTTGCTAAAGTAACATGAAAAAACCCATCCCCATAATCATTGTGCTGCTCCTGCTCCTTTTTGTTATTCAGGAGATTAATCTTACTTCTCTGGCAGTAAAAGGCCCATTAATCATCCAGCAGCAGGCCAGCATTAAAAGCACGCTCACAAAGCTCAGCATAACAGTTCTCTCAATTCTTATCCTTACCACACTAATTATCTATCTAAGGGCAAGATTACATGAAAAAAAAGCAGCAAACATCTCAAAAATAAAATCCATCTTAAAGCACGAGCTCACCAAAGGCATCAAGCCATCAGCAATAACCCCCTCCCTCCTCAGCAAATACCCACCCTCAGCAGTCAGGCAGGCATTTAAGGAATTTCTTGAAGAATTTTCAAAGGATTAAACTTATAAATCCCATCAACAACCAAAAATCATGCTCTCTATAATTAACTATGAAACCCTTTACGACCTTCTTAGAAGGGAAAAAACAGCTCCAGAGCTCCAGAAAATAGCAAAAACATTTCCTCAGGATGTAAAAGCCTATCTCAAAGAAAAGCAGGAATTCATTGCCAATCAAAGCTCTAATTCCTCAGCATTCTCCCAGAAAGAATCCGGGCTGGTCTTAAAGCAGGTAGAAAACACAAAAAGGCTTGTAAAGGAAATCTGCGAAAAAAGAGAAGCAAAAATCATAAGCCTTGCATTATCCTCAGTAAGAACCGGAGCAAAATACGACACATCATCCCTGCTTAATGAAGAGCTTGTCTTCTATGAAGCAGTAAAATCAGCTCTTAACTCCTCAAGGCACCTGCTTCTGGATCCCATGTTATCCTCCCCAGAGCCATTAGCTCCCCAAAAAACCAGCAATAATCTCAAACAAGTAAAGTTTTTAAACCCCACTCCTCAATTCCTAGGCATGGACATGAACAGCTATGGCCCTTTTGACCAGGATTACATAGCATCATTGCCAGAAGACATAGCAGGATTATTAATAAAGACAAAGCGGGCAGAAGAATTATGAAAATACCAAAATCAATCAGGCGTTATTGTAAATTTTGCAAAAAGCACACCGCGCAGAAGGTGGCAGAAGTAAAAGGCCGTGAAAGAGGCTCATTAAAGCACGGCTCTCTTCAAAGAGCATATAAACGAGGCAGAGGAAGAGGTTTTGGCAATAAAGGCAAATATGGCTCCAAACCCCCAATCTCAAAATGGAAAAGGACAGGTGCAAAA
This sequence comes from Candidatus Nanoarchaeia archaeon, assembly GCA_035289045.1. Taxonomy (GTDB): domain Archaea; phylum Nanobdellota; class Nanobdellia; order SCGC-AAA011-G17; family GW2011-AR20; genus DATDYH01. Next base: position 5,910 of record DATDYH010000081.1, on the reverse strand, counting down.
ACAAGCAAAAAAACAAACCTGAAATACACCTGCCAGGTATGCAAAAAAACAACCATCCAGAAAAAAGGAGTAAGGACAAAGAAATTAGTCCTTGAATAACCATGATCAAAGAGCAAACTTCAAAATTCATCAAGGTAAGGTGTATGGGCTGCAAGAATGAGCAGATTATCTTCGGCAAGGCAGCAACAAAAATCAAATGCTTAGTCTGCAATAAGCCATTGGCATCTCCAACCGGCGGCAAGACAAAAATCAAGGCCCAGATTCTTGAAATAATGGAATAAAGCTTTGCCCAATAATCCCTGAAAGGTTAGACTATTCAGGCAAAATTTAGCTTAAGAAACCTTAAAATAAGGTTTAAATGTGAACAGAATGACTATTTAGTTTGATTGCTATAAAAGCACTATAGGAGCAGAAGCAGAAACCATTCTTGTGTTACTTATATGACCCTGTTTAGAACTCTGTTCTTCAATTAAATCAAATATTATTTTAACACTTTCCAAACAATTTTTTTCAATTATGATCTTATCACAATTAGACTTCAATTTTAGATATTCATCTGCACAAGATCTTGAAATAAAGGATATTTTATCAAAATCTATTTCAATTTTATCATCCTCAAGACTATTTACTTCATTAAAGACCCTATTTAAACTATTTCTAGTTATCAAATAATTGCTTAATCTTTCATGGAGTTTAATTGTTTTCATTTTATAGGTAAGGATGTATATTTATTTTTTCCTTTGGAGCTGAAAATCTTAAATATATAACAGTCCCATTATAAATGTGATTTTGTAGTATATAAGACTTTCTGACATTATTTGGCAGGACATGTATACACCCCCTCCTAGATATTATATATCCTACCCCTTTTAATCCTTCAGTTGTTATTTTGTGAACAGCTGGTAGCCCATAACCTCTTCTAGCCTCTTTCTTTGTGGATAAACCCTGTAATGCACTTTCAATGGCTTCGGAATCTGTTAAGAAAGGGATTCTATTTTCTTCAAATAACCTCGGGATAGATAACCCATTATCTATCACTCCTATATCGACAATGTTCTTCTTTGGAAAAAATTGTGCCATAATAGACGCATGCGTGTATCTAGAATGTTGATCTATATTATCCACTAATTCTCCTAACAAATAATTAATGCAGTTTCCCCTTAATGTTTGAGGGAATGTCTCTTCTACAAATTTAAATAGCCCTACACATTCTTTATCCGGGTTATTAGCAAAATGCCTTATCGGAAAGGAAGTCCCATTTATTTTTTTATGTCCCAAAGGAAAACCAATCTTCTTTAAATATTCGTTGACTGAATCAGTAAAAGGGGGAATTGTGCGGATTAAACACCCTCTTTGAACCAGTTCATTCAGTTTGTTTCCGAGTATAAGGAACGAAAAAGGGCACGCCCATGTTACTTTGCTCATATCTAATATCACTTCGCAATTAGAAAGGGATTCTTTTTCTAAAGAATTCACTACACTAATACAAGGGACAACCTGTGTAACAGGGTCATCGGTATTAGGTATATTACAAACTACTACCATAAAAAATTAAAGTAAAAAATCTTTTTAATACTTCTTACCAAATACCCTCTTTCTTTTTTGTCTCTATATCTCTTTTTGAATTCAAAGGTGATTTAAATTAGTTGCTTAATCGGTCTTTGTTAAGGCAAAGCTAATTTTATTCACTCTCATTCATTCCAATAATCACATAGCAGATATTATGAGCTATGACTTTTCAGGTAACCTCCTCCGCTTTTCGGGCAGGGCTTACTTCCTGTAGGCTTTTCAGGCAAAGCGATGGAATAGCTAAGGTTTATAAATCCATTAACAAGCAAAATTCTATGATCTTCAAAAAGCTCAATTACCCGGAAGCCAATGAAATAGTTGTCTGCACAGTAAAAAAAGTCCTTCCCCACTCAGTATTCTGCAATCTTGATGAATATGACCTGGAAGGCATGATTCACATTTCAGAGATCGCCCCGGGCAGGATCAGGAACATGCGCGACCATGTTGAGGAAGGCAGGAAAATAGCCTGTAAAATTCTCTCAGTAGACCAGGAAAAAGGCCATATCAACCTCTCATTAAGAAGAGTCAACCAATCCCAGAAAATAAAAAAATTTCAGGAATTCAAGCAGGAAGAGCACTCAGTCAAAATCCTGCTGGACGCATTAAAAGACATTAGCAAAGAAGACATCCAGAAAATAGTTGAAAAAATCCACGAAAAATATGGGTCATTAACATCCTGCTTTAACCATATCATATCAGGTAATCTTGACCTCACAAGCCTTAACATAGACAAGCAAATAGCAGCCAATCTGGCATCAATAGTAAAGGAAAAAATAAAGCCTCCTGAGGTAAGAATAAAAGCAAAGCTCTTGTTGGAATCAACCCAGCCAGATGGCATACTAAGCATCAAAAAAATCTTAGCTGCAATCAAAAGCATCAACCCCAATATCCAGATTCTCTACCTTGGAGCCCCAATCTACAAGCTTGACATCGTCTCTAATGATTATAAAACCGCAGAATCTTACATGAAAAAAATAACCGAATCAACAGAAGCACTGGCAAAGCAGCTTAATTGCAAGGCAAAATTTGAAAAAAACTAATATGAAATACTCAATCCTCCACTGCACTAACTGCAGAATCTACACTTTAAAAACATCCTGCCCTCTCTGCAATAATCCTGCAATCACAACCAAGCCAGCAAAATACTCCCCAGAGGACAGGCTTGGCATATGGAGGAGAAAGGCAAAATTAGCCCAAAACAAAAATGTTTGAATTTATCCATTTATCAAAACCAGCAATCAGCAAGGCAATTGTAATAGAAGGGCTTCCAGGCATTGGCAATGTAGGCAAAATAGCAGTTGACTTTATAATTGAAAGCATTAATGCAAAAAAAATAGTCTCAATCTATTCCCAGTCATTCCCTCATTCAGTTTTTGTCAATGAAAACAACCTTATTGACCTTCCCGCAATCAGCATCTACCATAAACGCCTCCATAATCAGGATTTTCTCTTCATTGCCGGGGATGTTCAGCCTCTTGATGAAAAGTCATGCCACGAGTTCTGCAATGCATTGCTTGATTACCTTGAAAAATTAAAAACAAGGGAAATAATAACCTTAGGCGGCATAGGCCTCCCAAAAATCCCAAAGCAGCCAAAAGTCTACATTACAGGCAATGATAAAAAGCTCATCTCAAAATACAGCTTAACTGGTGTTGAAAAAAACATCTTTGGAGTAGTAGGCCCAATCATTGGCGTTTCCGGATTATTGGCAGGCTTGGCATCCAAAAGAGCCATCCCTTCTGTCATCCTCCTCGCCCAGACCTTTGGCCATCCGACTTATATGGGCATTAAAGGCTCAAGAGAGTTAATAAAATTGCTAAGCAAAAGCTTCTCATTCAAGGTTAATCTTAATGCCCTTGACAAGGAAATTTCAGAGCTTGAGTCAGCAGTAAAAATAACCATCCCCCAAAGCTTCGCAACTCTCACCCCCCCAAAAGACAAGGTAACTTACATTGGCTAGTCTTTATCCCAAACAGAGGGTCTTAATGCATTAAAATTTAGGCAAGGCACTCTGTTATAATCGCAATACTCCTTAAAACCAGAGTCTTGTGTTATTATCAGGCTATTCTCTTTTTTACTGCATTCAATAATTCCTGTATCTGTAGAGCCGATTATTGAAAAAGATGGGCAGTTTAAGATAATATCCTTCTCAATATATACCTCTCCAAACTCTTTAAGCGGTTTAATTATCCTGTTCAATAAAAACTGGTACTTGCCTGGAGGAAACCTATTCAGAAGGTTAGTACATTCAGCAAGAATCTGTGGGGTAATTATCAGTATTTTAAATCTCTTAATAATGCTCAGAAGCAGGTTTAATTCCTCCCTGGTATGTCCTTGCCAAATATCATTAGAGCTTTGCTTACTTGGATCGCATAATCCGATTAAAAAAAGTGTCAGTGGCCCGGTATCCAGGATTAATGGGTTTCCAAGATAAGGAAATAGTATTCTTTCTAAGTAATCAGGGGTTATTTTTAAAAGGCTCATCTTACGCTTTTTACAGTCATTGACTCTACATATGCAGTTTTTGCATTAACCTTAAATATTTTATAATCCTTTTGTCCATATATTAATGCATTTCTTTCAATACCTAAAGTCACATACCAATAACCTTCCTTAAATTCAACTTCTTCTAAACTCACATGAGAATACTCCCCTGTAGCCTCTCTATAAAACTTTGATGCAGCCTCTGCAGCTTCTTTAGGCGTTATCTTTTTTTCATCTAAGATTTCATCTGGCATTTTAACCCTCCATTAAATAGCATGTGCCATAACATAAATAAAGGTTGCTATTTAGGGCATTATTCTCTTTTGCCAAGCCTCCTAAAACTCCCCCAGCCTCCTCTGGCTTTTAATCCTTTCATCCTCATCCAAAACAATCTCGCCATAAACCCCATCGTAGCCAGGCTTTACACCCAGCCCCCCACCTCGGTTTTTAATAATCACCCTTGCTATTCTCTCATCAACAATTTTTTTCAAATCATTCTCATTAACATTCAATAATATGTTAAACTCGTTGCCGAATTCTTTAATCAGTAGATTATAAACTTCCCAAACTTTTTTCCCATTTAACTGCTTTAGCCCATACACTGCAGCAATAACCTCATGTAAGGGAACTAATGAAACAAAAGGCTTGTAATTTTCCCTTTTATACCCCTCTTCCCTCTCTGCTAACTGCTCTATCCTGTCAGCAACCCCAATCGTAAGCTTGCCTCCGCATTTAGGGCAGTTTCTGTTTAATTTTTTAGACTCATTAGGAGAAACAACAACATTGCAGTTTCTATGCCCGGAAAAATGATACTTGCCATAATGTGTAGGTGTTTCCAGTGTATTTTTCAGCCCTTCACCAGTTCTGACAGCTTTAAGAAAATTTTTATAGCTTAATTCTTTAAAATCAAAAACAGTCCCCTCTCTTCCAAGCCTCCATGGCCAATAGCTGTGGCTGTCGCTGAAACTCACTAATTGAAACTTATCCAGATTGCCAACCCTCCAGTTATCTGCAGGATTGCTGGACATCCCTGTTTCTAATGCATGAATATGTTTAACATTCTCCTCAAAGCATTCTTCAGCCCTAAGTAGCCTGTTATACTCTCCCATGAGGGAAAAATGCGGAGTCCAGATATGGGCAGGAATAATTTCAATATCCCCGCTTATCCCCTTCATCAGGTCAATGAATTCAACACTGGTAAAACCGAATATCGGCCTTCCATCATAGTCCAGCCTTCCTTTTTTTCCAAGCACATCAATAACCTGTTTAGCAGTCTCTTTATTAGGAGCAAAAACCAGGTAATGCACTCTCTGCCCTTTTCCATTTTGAGTATAAATCAAGCTTATTTCAGTCTGCCATAAAAAAGGAAATCCAGTCTTGCTCCATAAGATGCCATTATCATCCTCTTTCAGGCTGTTAGCAATCTCCTCAAACCACCTGGGATGCTGGAAGTCAGCACTCCCTAAGAGATTAATGCCCTTAATCCGGGCATATTTTTCCAGATTAGCAATAGTAATATCTTTGCTGCATCCTCTTGCATACCTGCTGTGTATGTGCAAATCCGCTATTATCATAAGAATATAGGAAATAACAAAAACATTTAATACTTACTCTTCTTAAAAAGGATATGGAATATAATGAAATTTTGAAAGAAATCAAGAATCCAGAAAAAGAAGTTATTGAATTAAAAAGAAGTTTCAGCGAATGGGAAGAAATTGCAAAAACTATAGCCTCATTTTCAACAAAATCTGGGGGAAAAATATTTGTAGGGGTAGATAAAACTGGGTGCCCAATAGGAACCATTTGTAATAGTGAAATAAAGGGAAGAATTCAGGGGGTTGCGAACAATGAAATAAA
>DATDYH010000080.1:0-5422 GCA_035289045.1 Candidatus Nanoarchaeia archaeon | reverse complement strand
CTTACTGCAAATGGGGCTAAATTAGGGGATATTGAAAAGAAGCTGGAGTTAAATTTTGATGGGCAGGTGGTTGAGATTAATCCTCAAGAAGATAAGATAATGATTAATGAGGATGGGATAAATGTTGAATCACAAGAGCTGGTTGTTGAGGGAGATAAGATGAAGATTGGGGATGTGGAGATTAAAATGCCCAGCGAGATAATCAAGAAAGATGAGCTTGGGGAGAATGTCAAGAAGATTAGTGTTAAAGAAGAAAACGGGAAGGCTGTTTATAGTATTGAGAGAGAGGTGGAGAGGAAGTTATTTGGCTTGATTGCTGTTGGAGTGAGTGAGAAGCAAAAGCTGGATGCTGTTAACGGTGAGGAGATTGAAGTAGAGAAGCCCTGGTGGGGGTTTATGGCAAGATAAGCTTGGGAGGCGATTGGATAAAATGAATAAAAAAATTGTTGTTATGCTGTTGATTGCTGGCTTGCTGTTAACTAGCTGTTCAGGGAAGAAAACAGCTGAACAGGGGAGTATTACAGAAGGAAATACAATTGTGATTAGTGGCTTTGCTTTTAGCCCTGGTGAGATTACTGTTAATAAGGGAGATAAGGTTAAGTGGATAAACCAAGATGATGTGGGGCATACTGTAACTTCTGATGCTGGGAGGGAATTAGGCTCAGGGCTTTTTGGGAATGGGGAGAGCTATGAGCATGTGTTTGATAATGCAGGGGAATATGGGTACTTTTGTGAACCGCATCCTTATATGAAGGGGAAAGTCATAGTAACATGAAAATTAAGGATTATGCCTTGCTTTTTTTTGCTGCTTTAATTATCATTGGGATGTTTACCCTGATTGATTATTGTGTGCATGGGCTAAATGAAGAGTATGCTGTTCCTGGATATTATTTCAGGAATAAGATGATTTATGGGACTGTGATTGGATATGCAGCCTTGTTGATTGCGAGAAACATGGCATTGTGGAAAAGAGCGGTTTTTGTTTCAGCTGTTGTAAGTGTGCTGCTGCAGACTGGGTATTATTTAGAGGGGTATCCAAAAGAGTTTGTGCTTGAGTTTATGCTTTTGCACTTTTTGATGCTATTGCCAAGCGCCTTAATTGTGCTGTATGCTTACGATAGGATTATAAATAAGAAAAATAAAAGAAACTTAAGGAAAGATGGAAGAAAGAAAAAATAAAAAAGAGCTAATCAGGACTATTTATCTGTACTTATTTGCATTAGTTGGATTGGTATTGCTGGTTATCGGGTGTGTTGGATTTGTCAATATGGGCCTGAAAACCTGGGTGTTTACACAAGCTGACCAGCAAAGATATGTCTATGAGCAGCCTGTTGCGTATCCTATTGCCAGCCTGGAGAAAGTTCAGGCCAGGGATGACCTGAGCGAGGCGGATAAGGAAGCAATAAAACAGATGATTAGTGATTATAAGGTGCAAAAGGAGAGAACTGCAAAAATTGATGTTGTTGCTGCACAAAGGCAGAGTGATGCTGCTACAAACCTTGCATTGATTATTGTTGGGCTGCCTTTATACTTATATCATTGGAGGGTCATAAAGAGGGATAATGAGAAATAGCCAAAAGCAAGCTTTATAAACAGCTGTTGAGGAACTCATTTTTAGAAAATGGCAGAAGCCTTTTCTTTTGTAAACACAAAGTTTGCTTATGCAAACTTGGTGCGCCAGCTGTCAATGACAGATTAGCGAGAAAAGCCTTCAGGGAAAAGAAAACAGGAGAAATAAATGGCAAGGATGTATTCAAGGAGGAAGGGGAAGAGCAAAAGCACCAGGCCACTGAAGAAGGGCAAGCCTGGCTGGCTAAGATACCAGAAAGAAGAGGTTGAGCAGCTGATAGTAAAGATGGCTAAAGCAGGGAAGAGAAAGAGCGAGATTGGGATGATTTTAAGAGACAGCTATGGAATCCCGGATGCTAAGATTGTTATTGAGAAGAAGATTGGAGGATTCTTAGAGGAGCAGAAAATCAGCGAGAAGCTGCCTGATGACCTGGTTAACCTGATTAAAAGAGATATTGTTTTAATGAAGCATATTGGGAAGCAAAAAGATGACCAGACAGCAAAAAGGGGATTATTGATTACTGGAAGCAAGATTCACAGGCTTGTTAAGTATTATAAAGCAAATAAAAGACTACCTGGTAACTGGAAATATGACAGAGAGCAGGCTCAATTATTAGTTAGTTAAAGTGAAAGAGATATGCCTTTCCCTAATAAGCCAATGACAGGGCGCGAGAACGGTGTCATTGACTATAATGATGAAGACTCTAGAGGAGGTGATTTCTGGATTAAGGAAGGTAGATAGCCCTGTAAGGGTTGTTTGCGAGGAGAGTGCTGATGGGCTGGCTGCTGGATATTTATTGGGAATGCTATTAACAGGGCTGGGGAAGAAGTTTGTTGTTGCTTATGAAGATAAAAAACAGCTGAAAAATGTCCTTAAAGAAAAGTATGACTGGTTTATCTTTGTTTTTAATGAGGAGCTTAATGAAGATGCAAGACTGGTGAGGCTTGGGGTTAAGCATGGAGAGATTAATGCTGGTGTGCTGGGGATAAATGGGGAGAGCTTAAGTGAAGTTGTTTATGGATTTTGTGCCAGAATAATGGATTTTAAAAAGCATGGGTGGGTGGTTGTTGCCAATGCCCTGCCAGGGATTAAGGGTTATGCAAGCAGTGTTTTGAAGGAATGTATGGGGGAAGGGATGATTAATGCTGTGAATGGGCTTAGAATGTTTAATAATGCCAAGAGAGAGCTTGTAAAAGAGATTGCTTACAGCTATGACCCCTGCTTGAGAAGTGTTTATGGTGATGAAAACAAAGCAAGGGCATTTTTAGAGAACATTAAGATTTCCGGGCTAGAGGGTGGGAAGGGGATTATTGATTTGAGTGGAGAAGAAGTGGAGAGATTAGTCTCTGCTGTGCTTTTGGACATGGTTGGGATTGAAGAGGGGGATGCTTTTGGGATGATTTATACTGCTAATGATTGTGACTTGCTGTGGGTAAAACTTGTTGTTGAGGTGTGCTTAAAGCAGAATAAACATGGAGTTGCTTATGGGTTTTTGAAGGGGAGCAGGGAAGATGTGAAACAAGCTGTGGAAATGTATGATGAGCATGCTATGGAGATGATAAAAGCTTTAAAGAAGATAAACGGGAGCAGGATTGAAAAAAATTATGGGTGCTTTAATCTTGGAGGGGAGTTTAAATATGGGATTTATGACGAGCTGGTGAGGCTGGTTGTTAAAAGAAAGATACTTAAGCTGCCGTTGGTAATGATAATTGCGTATGCTATTACTAATGAGGTTCTGGCTTATGGGAGAGTTGATAAAGAGCATATGGGGAGGCTGGTTGAAGAGCTTGGGGAGAGTGGATGGGTGAAGATTGATGAAGAGGGATTTTTTAATGGGGAGATTAAGAATGAAGAGGGGCTGCTTAAGAAAATAGAGGGCTGGTTTTCATCCTGAAGAAGCCATTATTGATAACAAACCTAACCCCACAATCCAGACACTTATAACGCTGGATTAAACCCCTGTTCTTGGTTTTTCTCTTCCAATCTCTCTTGATGTTTTCCTTCCCGCATTTCAGACACTTTATTTTTTCAACCATTTTAACTTTCTTAAGTGTTACTATACATAGTATTACTACTTATTTATATATCTTTCGGTTTGTAAGGTAACTACTAATAAAGTATTACTTCAAATAGTAAGGTTTATAGAGTAGAGCAACATAGAAAATCTATGCCAGAAATAAGCATTAAGGTAAAAGTGTATAAATGTAATAATTGTAGTTATGAGTGGGTTCCCCGTTCCCAAAAGGAAAAGCCCTTAATCTGTCCTAAATGCAAGTCGGCAAGATGGGACAAGGAGCCAAGAAATAAGCTCAAAAATACCACCAAGTGATGACTAAAAATTTATCAGTTTATAGAAAGCTATTTAAAAATGGTAGGTATAATTACTTAGTATGGTAGGAGAAATAGAGGAAATAGGAGAAATAAAGGGAATAATAGGAAGCCACTTAAAACATATTAGGGATATAGACAAATTTGTGATAATCTTTGCAAGGAGAGATAATGGGAACTGGAAAGTTGTTGTTCGTTATGCGACAGAAGATAATCCCGATACAATATCTATGTTGATGGTAAATATCGCAGAAAAGAGAGTAGAATACTTTAGAGAGAATATTCCAAGTTACTAAAATGGGGAAAATCTTTGGAGAGATTGGCTTGTTGGGTGCAAAAAACAAATTTATTAAGGTTAAAGCATTATTTGATACTGGGGCTGAAAGTAATTATATATCCAAAACATTCGGAGATGGTAGTTCTATTTATGATTTAGGAATTCTTGAGTTTGAAGAAGAAACACCAGTAATTTTCCCTGACGGAAATGAGATAAAAGGGAGAATGATTAAACTGAAATTATTAAAAATAGAAGGCACAGTACCTATACAAGAGCCAAGATTTTGCTTATTTGATATGAGATTGTATGAAGTTATAATCGGGGCTAAATTAATGCAACAAGTAGGGATAGTGCTTAATCCCTATAAAAAAGAGATTAATTTTAATGGGTTTAATTCTCCTGACACACCAACACAATAAAAAACCCCACAAAAAGAAGAATTAATTTTTTAGAGGATTAAACTCCCTTTAAGGTAACAATGCAAGGGCAATAGAAAGATTTATTAATGGTATTCTTGGGTTAATTGTTATGGCTGAACAGGGCAAGAAAGGAAAGAAGAAATGGTATGGCATTCTTGCAAGCGAGTATTTCAGGAAGATTGCGATTGGGGAGGTGCCTAGTTATTCTTCTGAGAGCCTGGTTGGCAGGAGATTGTGGGTTAATCTTGCACACTTAAGCGGGGATTTGAAAGACCACAGCATAAGAATAAGGTTTGAGATTAAGAATATTGCTGGAGAGAAGGCTGAAACAGAGGTAATTGGCTATGACTTGCTTGGGACTTACATCAAGAGAATTGTAAGGCCTAACAAGGACAGGATTGATGATTCTTTTATTGCTTCAAGCCAGGATAATATAAAGCTTAGGGTTAAGATGATTTATTTAACAAGGTGCAAGGTTAATAACAGCGTTTCAAGGGATATAATGAAAAAAGGGAGAGAGGAGATAATTGGGATTTTTGGGAAAACAAGTTATATGGATGTTATTGGAGAGATTATAAATAACAGGCTGCAGAAAGGCTTGAAAGGGGTATTGAATAAGATTTATCCTTTAAGCAATGTTGATGTCAAGGCTATTGAGAGATTAAGTTAAATTTAAATATTCTATTCTTTGCTTTTATTATGTAATTTGCCTCTGTAGCTCAGTGGTGGAGCAATTGCCTTGTATGAGCTAACCTAAAGACAGCAAAGAAAGCCAAGATTTAACTTTCGTTGATTAGGTCGGGAGTTCAATTCTCCCCAGAGGCTTTT
>DATDYH010000079.1:0-2368 GCA_035289045.1 Candidatus Nanoarchaeia archaeon | reverse complement strand
GTGCTTTGATGCTTCTTCTTCTGGATAATGCTCTATTTTGATTGTTAGCTCTATTACTCCCTTTTTTAGTGGCGAGGATGCTATTGAATAAGCTTTTGCATGTGCTGGATTTTCTTTAAGGGCTAACATGACAAACTGGCCCGGGAGAAATGTGAAATTGCTGGGCGTTGCTATGCAGAAGGTTTTTACATCCTGACATTCTTCTGTTATTTTCAGGAGCTTTGAGGTTAATTGCTGTGGCATAGAATAAAACAAGAAGAAGGGTTTTTATTGCTTTTGCTTAATGATTTCCTGATTTTCGCAATGCTTTAATAGTGCATTAGCTTATTTAAAGGGCATGAAGAAAGAATGGGCTGCACCTGCTACAAGAGAAATTGATATGGCTTGGATTGAATATTTTAAAGACAAGCCAAGGCCAAAAACAGATAAAGAAGGGAAAAAACAGCTAGAAGAGTTTGCTCATTGGTATAACCATGTAAGAAAGCAGAGTGATACTGGGCAAACTCCTGCTGAGATGGAGAGCAATACTTTTCATGGATTTTCAATCCCTGCTGCAGCAGGAGAGAACAGGATGTTGAATTTTAGGGAGGATAAAGATTATGATGAAGAAATATTTTGTCTGGTTGAAGACTTAAAAAAATATGACAATCAACAGGGTTATAAATTAGAGTATGAAGAAGTTAAGAAAAGATTAGACAAAACAATACAGGAATTAATTAAGCTAGAAGAAAAAGCTTTGCCTGCGCTTCATGCACTTTTGGAACATGCAGAATCCTGGAGTTGCTTGTTTGGACTTGAAATAATCAAAGAGATAAAAAGTGTGAAACCTGTTCCTTATTTAGTAGAGTTCATTGTGAATAATGAAGAAGGGGATTATTTTGAGAACTGTGATATTGCCCTTCAGGCACTTGTTAATATTGGTGAACCTGCTGTTGATGCCTTAATCAAAGCTATAAATGCTGGCTTGGAAAATAAAATATTTTACAGCTACCTTGATGAGGCTTTATCCAAGATTGGCACGACTAAAGGAAATGAGTTTAGAAATAAGATACTTGAGGATTATCTTCAAAATCAGGCAAGCTATAAAGACTGGCTTAATTTAACCCTGTTTATTTATTGTTTTAATGAAAATAATCAGCAGTCTCTTCCACTGCTGAAAAAATTAGAGGAGCTTGAATTAACTGAAGAAGAGAAACTTGAACTTAAATCTGCTATAGCTGCTATTGAAGACCCTTTTGGATATAAGAAAGAACTAGAGAATAAAGCAGCTAGGTTAAAGATCCTGATAGGAAAGAAGGTTGGGAGAAATGCTCCCTGCCCCTGCGGCAGTGGAAAGAAATATAAAAAATGCTGTTTGAATTTGGAAAATATGTAACATTTTTTGCAGGTAATTCCATGCTTCCTACTTTTATGATTACATGGTCTTTGATGCTGCTCTTGGCTTGTCTGATGCTGATGCTGGGGTTTTGCCAAAGAAGATGCAGATTTTTCTGGTATAGCAGCACGGAAGCAAAGATACTAAATCTTTATTGTATCTCTTCTTTAGTAAAGACAAGCTTATAAATCCTTTTGATTTTCTATTTTTATGAAAAGAAGGCTGTTTGGGGCTGAGAGTGAATTTGGGCTTGAATGCTCTAAAGATGCTGAAATGGGGGTGGTTTGTGACGATTACAAAACTGGAGCAAAACACGACCCTGCCCATATAACTATTGCCAGAACACTGCCTAAGTTTCTGAAGGAAAATCCTTTGGGGATTAATGATTTTGACTCTTTGTTTTTAAGAAGATGCAAAAGTAAAGGGAAACTGCCTGAAGGGCTTGCTGACAGGGTTGTTGATGGCTATGGTGATTCTTGCAGTTCTTACCCAGCATTGGTATTATTTTTGCAGAATGGTGTCAAGTTTTATTATGATGTTGGTCATGCTGAATGTGCTACTCCGGAATGTGATAACCTTGTTGAGCTGGTTGCTTATGAACATGCTATGACCTTGATTTTTGATGGAGTTGTTAGAAAGTTTGCAATGGCTCATCCTGAGAAAGGTGTTCTTCAGGGATATAAGGATTGTACTGATGGGGAAGTGTTCTGGGGAAGCCATGCTAATTATCTTGTTGAAAGACAGGTATTAAATGACGGAAGGCTAAAATGTCTTATTCCTTTTCTGGTTACCCAGCAATTGTTTACTGGCCCAGGATATGTTAGGGATAGAGCGATTAACCCGAGATTCAGGGGGTTTGATAGTTTCTGGGAACTAAGCCCAAGAGCCAGGGCCATTAAAATGGTTTTTGGTTATAAAACAACAGAAGAGCGGGCGATAATAAACTCAAGGGATGAGCCTTTTGCTGATAGGAAAAAATATGCAAGGCTTCAC
>DATDYH010000078.1:0-3149 GCA_035289045.1 Candidatus Nanoarchaeia archaeon | reverse complement strand
AAAAGATGCTGAGGATGCTGCTAAAACAGTAAGCTGCACTTTGGGGAGTGCTTTGAGCAAAGGGAGCAAGTTTGATGGTGTAATGAAGCTGAGTTATATAAAATATGGTGGGAGCAGGGCGCATAGTGTCAGCGGGAGCTTTTCAGGGACATGGGAATAGTTAAGTTTATATACCTGTTTGGATTTAGGTAATAAAGAATAATCCTGATAATAACTAAAAAGAGGGTGAGAAATAATGCAATGGATAAAACCAAAAAAAGTTCATAGTTCTAAAAAAGCCCAGGCTGCTATGGAGTTTTTAATGACTTATGGCTGGGCAATACTTGTTGTGTTGATTGCAATTGCTGCTTTATATGCCATGGGAGTTTTCTCTGGAAGTGGAGCGACTAGTTGTATATTAGATGCTCCTTTTGGATGTGATGTTGTCATATCCTCTGCTGCTGGGGGAGATAATTTTGCAATTACTGCTCAGGGTGTTACTAGTGCCACTTATGTAATTACTTTTTCTAATAGTGAATGTACTGTTACAGCTCCTCCTCCTGCTCTCAAACTAAGTAGTGATACCACTATTCCGTTAACTTGTGCAGGTATCATCACTAAGGGTCAAAAGCTCAAGGGTGATGTAACAATAACTTATAAAATTGCTGGAAGCACCCTAACTAAGGCCATGACTGGAACTTGGGGTACAACAGCAACTTAAGATAGGTTTTTAACCTATTTCTTTTTTTATTTTAAAATGAAGGAGCCCTTTTGAAAAAAGCCTTGGGAAAAAATGAAGATTGTTAATGATAAGATTGTGATTGCTGGCAATGTTAAGTTTTGTGATAATGTTTTTTCCAAGGCAAAGGGGCTGATGTTTTCTCGTAGATTAAAGAAGGGGTGTGCTTTGGTGCTGGTGAATGATGGAGAGAGTGTGCTGGAGACTGCGATTCATATGCTGTTTGTGTTCTTTGCTATTGATGTTGTCTGGCTTGATTCAGGATTAAAAGTTGTTGATAAGAGAGAGAATATAAGGGCTTTTACACCTTTTATTGCTCCAAGAGAGCCTGCAAAGTATGTTTTGGAGCTGCCCTTAAATACCGCAAGGCATATTAATAAGGGAGATATACTAGAGTTTATTGATAGGTAGAGTGAATTAAATGGAAATCATTGCAATCGGTGGGTATGATGAAGTTGGAAAAAATATGACTGCTGTTAAAAGCAATGATGAGATTGTAATCTTTGATATGGGCTTTTACATGCCAAAGCTGCTTGATTTTGAAGAGGGCGACCCTGACCCTAGGGAGATGCCTGCTAAAGACTTAATAAAAAGAGGGGTATTGCCTGATGATTATTTGCTTGAAAAAGATAAAGATAAGGTTAAAGCCATTGTTTTAGGGCATTGCCATCTTGACCATATAGGGGCTGCTGCTTATCTGGCTGAAAGGTATAACTGCCCGATTATTGGGACACCTTATACTATAGGGATTTTGCAAACCTTGCTTGATGAAAGAGAGCTTAATTTTGAGAACAGGATTAAGGTGCTTAACTTCAATACAAGATTTAAGATTTCTGAGAATATGGGGCTGGAATTAATTCATATCCCACACTCTACACTGCAATCAGCCATGGCTGTTTTAAGGACAAAAGAAGGGATGGTTATATACTGCAATGATTTTAAGCTGGATAACCATCCTGTTATTGGGAAGAAGCCTGATTATGATAAGTTAGAAGAGCTTGGCAAAGAAGGGGTAAAAGCCGTGATTATTGATTCCTTAAAGTCAAACCTGGAGATGAAAACTCCTTCTGAAAAAGTTGCCAGAGAGATGCTTAAAGACATAATTGCCGGGGTGAGAAGCAGGAATAATGCCATTGTTGTTACAACATTCTCAAGCCATATTGCAAGATTGAAAAGCATAATTGATTTTGGAGAGGGGCTGAACAGGAAGGTTGTTTTTCTTGGAAGGAGCTTGTTCAAATATGTGGATGCTGCTGAAAAATTGCAATTAGTCAAGCTCAGCGAGAAGGTTGAGATTGTTGGGTACAGAAGGCTTGTTGAGAAGAAGCTAAAGGAGATTTCTGCTAATAAGGAAAAATACCTGATTGTGTGCACTGGGAACCAGGGGGAGAAAGACTCTAT
Organism: Candidatus Nanoarchaeia archaeon; assembly: GCA_035289045.1. Classification (GTDB taxonomy): domain Archaea; phylum Nanobdellota; class Nanobdellia; order SCGC-AAA011-G17; family GW2011-AR20; genus DATDYH01. Next base: position 1,030 of record DATDYH010000078.1, on the reverse strand, counting down.
ATTAAGCAAGATGGCTTATGGCAGCCTGCATTGGAGATTTAGTGATGGAGACATTGTTATTTTTTCATGCAAGGTTATACCCACGCCTGAGACTGTGAAGAACAGAGATGAGCTGGAGAATGAATTAAAAAGGAACCATGTGAGGATTTTCAAAAACATCCATGTTTCAGGGCACGCGTGCCTGGAAGACCACAGGGACATGATTGGGCTGCTTAAGCCCCAGCATATTTTTCCAAGCCATGGGCCTTATGAAGTTGTTAAGGGGATGGAAGACCTGGCAATTACAATGGGGTACAGGAAAGGAAAAAGCCTGCATGTTATGAGGAATTTTGAGATTGTGAAGATTTAAATATTAGCTTTTAATATTAATCCTATGCAAATTAAGAAGAGCAAAAAATCCCAGGCAGCTACTGAGTTTTTAATGACTTATGGCTGGGCAATACTTGTGATTATGATTATTGTCGGGAGCTTGTATGCTATGGGGGTTTTCAGCCCTAGTGTGCCTAATTCATGCGATATTGATGCTCCGTTTAATTGCGTGGATGTGAAGGCTGAGGATGGAAATGACAAGGTGAGCTTTGCAATCAGCTCAAATGGGGTTGATATTGTAACAGGTGCTAGTGTTAGCAACAATGGTGTGGGGTGTGTTGGTGTTGGAAGTTATATTGCAGGCTTGCAGGATTCTGATGTTAGCCAGAAAGTAATTGTGTTTCAATGCAATGCATTGCAAAAGGGTGATGTTGCTAAGGGAACAATAGCAATTGCATGGACAAGTGCAGGAACATTAGGGCATACTGCTACTGGAAGATTTTATGCAAAGGTAGAATAAGTTAATAATGAAGGGGTTATTAATTGGGCTATTGATTTTGTGATTGGAAAGCATCAGGGTCTCTAAGGCTTAATAATGATTCAAAAGATTCGCTTAATACCTCTCCTGAGACTGCTGAGAGCTTGATGTTAAGAATCTGGTATGTTGAGGTTATTAAGCTGAGATTCCAGATTGGCTGATTGATTTGCTGGAGGAGGAGCA
>DATDYH010000077.1:0-3904 GCA_035289045.1 Candidatus Nanoarchaeia archaeon | reverse complement strand
TCAGGCTTATTGTTGCAGCCCCCTCAACATTGGCATTATTTAATTTAGTAACCTCGCCATATAATAAAAATCCACTTCCTAATTGCAGGTAAGTGTCAGAAATATCAAACACCCCATTTAGCTCCTTGCTCACAGTAAAAGTATTCGAACTCTTCTTGGCATCATCAAAACCCCCTTCAACATAGCAGTTTCCACTGGCACCAATTGGCAGCATCATCTGCTCTGTAAAGCTATACTCTCCATCAGCATCAAGATTAAGCTGCTTGCTTTTTACAACCGGAGTTTGCACTTCATTGCAGAATATAATTAATTTAAACACCCCGGACCTTGCAATCTCGCTTGTGACCTTGCCATCAATAGTTAAAGTATCCCCAAGATTATAGCTCTGTTTTAGCCCAGAGCCAAACTCAATAACCGCAGCATGAACTGAGAAACTCATAACAATCAAGGCAATAAACACCAAAATCCCCTTTTTCATACCCATTCTAATAGAGAGGGTATTTATATATTTTGTTATAGCCAGAATAGCAGAAAACAACTCATTACTCACCAATAATCCTGCTAGCCCACCACTTTATCAGCCAATAAATTTATAAACAACTGAACCCCTAAAATAACTATGGTAAGAATAGTTATCAATCCAAAAATAATGCATGGCAAGCCAGTAATAAAAGGCACTCGTGTGCCAGTAGATGTAATCCTTGGCAGCCTGGTTGGGGGCATGACCTATGAAGAAATTAAAAAAGAATATGGGGTTAAACAAGAGGATATTATAGCGGTTATTGAATATGCTGCAAAATTTATAATAGGAGAACCAATGCAGGGATTGATTAAGCTTGCTAATGTTTAAAACTCCATCTTAGCTTTCCTAAACATCTTGTCTAATTCTTTTTTAGTTAATCTTAAATGGGTGATTAATACTCCCATAGAGGCTGCAACAATAACTCCTACAAAGAGCAAGAGATAATTTACATTTTGAAAAGTAAGTATCGGAGCGACTTTCCTCTCTGTGCTTCCAACAGCAATGATGTAAGCAGCTAATGTAGCAAAAATGAACACCCCAATGTTAATAACATTTTCCCAGAGACGATTATACTTTGAATTATACCTCTCAAATTGTATTTGAAACCTCTGTTCCGTGTTCATTAACAATCCTCTCTTTATCTAATTTATCAATAACCCACCATACAAAATAACCCATAAACAAGGCAAAAGGAATTAAATGATAATATAAAGGAAATAACCCCCTAACCATAGAATAAAAAACAAATATTGTTCCTAAAATAAGTGAATAAACTAAAGCAAAATTTATTATAAACTCCCCCAAGTTACTTCTTTCCTTATTTTTTCCCATTACACACATCCCGTTATAGGATTATATCCAAAAGATTTTGCTTCATCTTTAGTATTAAAAACTACTTGGTCGCCTTCTTTAATATTCTTTACATCCTCAGGGCATAACTTATAATCATAATACATATTGAGAGTTTTGTCTCCAACATATATATGACCAGATTCAGAGATTACTTTAATAGCACCTATTGTGGTAATGAGTATCAAAACTATTGCAGCTATTTCTAACTGCCCTTTTTTATTCATACCTCATCTGTTACCCTTATTTTTATATAAATATATCTTTCTACTTTTTAGGGACAGATAAACCACCCACATTAGGTCTATCACCTACTCAGCAAAACACCAATATTTATAAATTCTCACCCCATAGCAAAATCATGGAACTCTCAATCTTAAGGCATTCAACCTCGCATATACTGGCAGCAGCCATACTTGAGCTATACCCACAAGCAAAGCTGGCAATAGGCCCCTCAATAGAGGATGGCTTTTACTATGACTTTGACAATCTAACAATTACAGAGCAAGACCTCCCAAAAATAGAGCAAAAAATAGGGGAAATCATAAAGCAAAACCTGAAGTTTGAGCGGCTTGAAAAATCAAAGGAAGAAGCAAAAAAGCTTTTAAAAGGCCAGCCCTACAAGCTTGAGCTTTTAGCAGACATCCAAAAGCCACTATTCTACAAAACAGGAGATTTTATAGACTTATGCTCAGGCCCTCATATCCAGTCAACACAGGAAATCAAGGCATTTAAGCTGACAAAACTGGCAGGAGCTTACTGGAAAGGCGACAGCAAAAACAAGATGCTCACCAGAATCTATGGCATAGCATTTCCAACAAAACAAGAGCTTGATGACTACCTCAAGCTTCAGGAAGAGGCTGAGAAAAGAAACCATGTTAAGCTTGGCAAAGAGCTTGACTTATTCTCTGTCCATCCAGAAGGCCCAGGATTCCCCTTCTTCCATCCAAAAGGCATGATTATTTACAACTCCCTGGTTGACCTGTGGAAGGAGAAGCATAGAGAAAGAGGCTATCTTGAAGTAAAAACCCCAATAATCTTAAACCGGAAATTATGGGAAACCTCTGGCCATTGGGAAAACTACAGGGAGAATATGTATTTCACAAAAATAGACAACCAGGACTTTGCCATAAAACCAATGAACTGCCCAGGAGGCATCTTGATTTACAAGGAAAAGCTCCACAGCTACAAAGAGCTTCCATTAAAAGTAGGCGAGCTTGGCTTAGTCCACAGGCATGAGCTTTCAGGAGTATTAAATGGCTTATTAAGAGTAAGGACATTTACCCAAGATGATGCCCATATCTACTGCACAGAAGCGCAGGTAGAAGCTGAAATTAGCAATGTCATAGACCTTGTCATAGACATCTACAAAATCCTCGGCTTTAATGAATACGAGTTTGAAATCAGCACCAAGCCAGAGAAGTATGTTGGCTCTGATGAACTGTGGGAGTCTGCAACAGCAAGCCTAAAGCAAGTCTTAACAAAAAGAAAGATTCCATATAAAATAGACGAAGGTGCAGGCGTATTTTATGGCCCAAAAATTGATATTAAAATCCGGGATGCTATTGGCAGAAAATGGCAGTGTGCCACAATTCAGTATGATTTTAATCTCCCGGAAAGATTTGATATTACTTATGAAGGCAAAGACGGAGCAAAGCACAGGCCAATAATGATTCACAGGGTTATCTTCGGCAGTATAGAAAGGTGCATGGGCGTCTTAATAGAGCATTACGCAGGCCATTTCCCATTATGGCTCTCACCCACCCAGGTTAAACTAGTAACAGTCAATGACTCCTGCATTAACTTTGCAGAAAAGCTCCACCAGGAATTAGTCAAAAACAGAATCCGGGCAGAGCTGGACACAAGGGCAGAATCAATAGCAAAAAAAGTAAGGGATGCAGAAGCTGAAAAAGTTAATATAATAATCACAATCGGTGAAAAAGAAGTAAGCAATAACAAGCTGGCAGTAAGGGAGCAGGGAAAAGTAAGGTTTGATGTTGCAATAGAGAGCTTCTTAAAAGAGATAAAAACAAGAATAGAACAAAGAGAGTAACATGCTGGCATCCTTAAAAAAACTTGAAGCTTCAGAAGCATTTCACCAGTGGAAATCAGCTCATAAAGACTATTACCTCTCAAGCTGCTTCACAATTCTTGAAGACAAAAATACCCCGCCAGCATGGCAGTTCCATTACTACAGCAAAAAAGCAGATGCCATAGTTACTTTTGAGGTTAAAACAAAAATCACAATTGAGCCAGCATCAAAGGTTTTCAAGAAAAAAGATGCAATAGTCGAGCCTTTGGAGATTGCAAAAGTTAAGATTGAAGCAGGCCAGGCATTAAAAAAAGTAACATCATTGAAAAGCTACAAAGCGTGCAGCTTTACCCAGAAATTGCTCCTCCTCCAGCAAATCAATCAGCCAATCTGGAATCTCAGCTTAATAACCTCAACATACCAGATTCTTAACATCAAGCTCTCAGCAGTCTCAGGAGAGGTATTAAGCGAATCTTTTGAATCATTATTAAGCCTTAGAG
>DATDYH010000076.1:0-8778 GCA_035289045.1 Candidatus Nanoarchaeia archaeon | reverse complement strand
TTGTGTGAAAGAGGTGTAGAAATTATTTTTTTGGGATTAGAAAGACTTAAAAACCTTAAAAAGAGGCTAAACTAAGATTGCTTGTTCTTGTCTAGCCTCTAAGAAAAATAGAAAAATAGGAGTATATAAAGTTAACCTTTTAAAAAAAGTGTTATGGAAAAATAAACGAAAATGGAAACAATTGAAAAACTAGTGCCTGACACGAGCATAATTATAGAGAATTTAGTCAGCGAGAAGATTAAAGATAAGACTATTAAGGTTAAAGAAATCCTGATTCATGAGGCTGTCCTGGCTGAGCTTGAGCACCAGGCTAATACTGGAAGGACTGTTGGGATGCTTGGCTTGGATGAGCTGAATAAATTAAAAGAGCTTGCTAAGGAATTTAATTTTAAAATTGAGTTTAGAGGGAGCAGGCCTGATGCTGGCAATGTAAGGGGTGCTTCTTTAGGAGAGATTGATGCCTTAATCAGGGGGCTGGCTTTTGAAGAAAATGCTGTCCTGATTACAGGTGATAAGGTGCAGAGCAAGGTTGCTGAAGCAAAAGGGATGAAGGTTATTTACATTGAGCCGGTAATCAAGCATAAGGAGATGAGGATTGAAAAGTATTTTGATGCAACAACAATGAGCGTGCATTTAAGAGAGGGGACAGAGCCTAAGGCTAAAAAGGGGGTGCCTGGAAACTGGGAGTTTGTTGTTCTTGATAAGGATAAATTACCTGCTGAATATATCCAGGAGCTTGCCAAGGAGATTATTGAAGAGGCTAAGTTAAGCGCTAAGGGCTATATTGAGATTGAGAGAAGAGGAAGTTCTATTGTTCAGATAGAGAATTACAGGATTGTAATTACAAGGCCGCCTTTAAGCGATGGATGGGAGATCACTGTTGTAAGGCCTATTAAAAAATTAAATCTTGAGGATTACCAGCTAAGTGAGAAATTAAAGAAAAGGCTGTTTGGGCAGGCTGAAGGGATTTTAATTGCAGGAAGCCCTGGAGAGGGGAAGAGCACTTTTGCAGCTGCTTTAACAGAGTTTTATGCAGGGTTAAACAAGATTGTCAAGACTATTGAAGCTCCAAGAGACATGCAGTTAAATGATGATGTTACCCAGTATGCTATTTCACATGGAAGCTCGCAGGAAATCCATGACATTTTATTATTAAGCAGGCCTGACTATACTATGTTTGATGAGATGAGGAATTTTGAGGATTTTAGGCTATTCTCTGATTTAAGATTAGCAGGGATTGGGCTTGCTGGGGTTGTGCATGCCACTAACCCTGTTGACGCGATTCAAAGATTTCTTGGAAAAACAGAGCTTGGAATAATTCCACATATAATTGATACTGTAATATTCATTAAAGCTGGAAAAGTTGGCAAGGTTTTAAGCTTAAAAATGGTTGTCAAGGTTCCTTCTGGAATGACTGAAGAGGATTTGGCAAGGCCTGTTGTTGAAATAAGAGATTTTGAGAGCAATGCCCTGGAATATGAAATATACTCTTATGGTGAGGAGACAACTGTTGTCCCTGTTACAATCAAGAAGAGCAGCCCATTGGAAAAGCTTGCTGCCATCCAGGTTGAGAACATGATTAAGAGAATTGCTTCTGATGCAGAGGTTGAGATGGTTTCTGAGCATAAAGTAAATGTGTATGTGCCAGAGGATGAGATTGCAAGGGTTATTGGGAAGAATGGGGAGACTATAAAAGAGCTTGAAAAAAGGCTTGGGATGAGCATAAATGTTGAATCTTTGCAGGAAGAGAGTGAAGAAGGAAAAGAGGTGCATTATGATGTTGCTGAGACCAAGAAAACTGTGATTTTCAATGTTGAGAGCAGCCTTATTGGGAAGATGGTTACTGGCTATTCAGGGAATATGTACTTGTTCAGCACAACTGTTGGGAAGCATGGAGAAGTGAGGATTAACAAGAAAGGGAAGCTTGGGAAGAACATAACTGCCCTGCTTGACAAGGGACAGAGGGTTGAGCTGAGGATTTGATCAAAAAATAGGTCTTCTACTCTTTTATAAAATTGATGATTTTATTATAAACTTCTGGTGCTTTGGGTGGTTTCACCATGGCGGTATGTAGTGAGTTTGATGTCGGGTTTTTCAGTGGATTATAAGTATAATATCCCTCAGAGAAGTCATTATAGTAGTAGTTTTCTGCGCCTTCTAAATAAACGCTTGATGCACAGACTACATTATCCCAATACCCTTCATCAAGGCAAAAATCTTTTTTAATGTTTCTGCCGATTATGGTAAGATATTTAATGCTACCTGGGGTTTCATCTCCACTATTAAGTTCTCCTAAGAATTGACTACCCTTTTTCATTTCTTCGCATTCTGGTCCTGGGTGAATTGTGCCACATAAATCTTTTACAATTAGTCCTTCAGTGCCATGATTTGGTGTTCCAATCATTATTAGCTTGTCAACCGAATAAATCCCCCCATAATACTTAATATATGCTCTGCTCACTAATCCCCCCATACTATGGGCTATAATAATGACTTTATTCTTTCCGGTGTTATGTTTCACTACTTCAATAACATCTCGCAATCTTTGGGCATAAACTGAAATATGCTGATTATCATCTGGCCCAACAACTCCTCCCCAGTTATCATACTTATTTGCATAATAAGTCATTATAACTGCGACTCTTTTTCCTGACCAAATCCCTTTTGTTGAAGTTGGAGGATAATCTCGTGGAAGGATATAACCTTTATTTTCATAACCTTCTTTTACTAAGCTTTTTTGGAATTCCTCTAATTCTGTTGGGTTATAACCCTTAACCTCTTTTGGGTTATGCCCATGAACAAAAATGATGGAGTAATCTTTGTTTGGGTCTGTTAGAACCTCTTTATAGTCTTCTTTACAATCATTAGGGCAAGTTAATGAATTCTCTCCATTATCGCACATTCCATTCCCACAAAATATAACCTCACAAGATTTTATTTCTCTGTTACATCTTTCATTAAGTTTGCATCTACAATCATTTGGAGAAGTTACGCAATTTTCTCCTTTCTGAGATTCACATACTCCATTCTCACATTGAGAAATTAGGCAGTCCTTGTAACAACCAAGAGCGCATTCGCCCGCGTTGCATACTCTATCTCCACAATAAGCAGCGGCTTTACAATTTCCGCAATCTTTTGAACAGGAATCACAATTTTCACTGGATTGACAATAACCATCGCCGCACCACTCGCAATCATCATAACAATTTCCAATTTCTTCTTTTTGGCAGTTACCATCGCCGCACCAAACGCAATCTTTTTTGCAAATGTATATTTCATCTGGATTACATTTAGAGTCACCACAGAACTCTGTTCCCATTAAAATCATTGTCCCTTTTTTAATATCCCAAAAGATGTTCTCAGCATCAATAGACTGAGAAAATGCTGTTATTTCAATGATTATTACAAAAAAGATTACAAATGCGACACTCCAGATTAGATATCTTTTGATAACTAAATTTTTAACTAATTCTGTACCGCATGCTGAGCAGAATCTTCCTTTTAAACTGTTTTTACCACACTTTTTACAATATACCATCTTAATTTAATTTATGACCGCAGTGATGACAAAACTTAGAATCTTCATCAAGCTTTTTGTTACATCTTCCGCATCGCGGTATTTTGAGATCATTATGTTCTTTGTTTCCCTTATTATTTATGGGTTCAGTTGTTTTCTCTTTATCATCTTTTCTGACTTTAGATCTAAAATATTTATACTTTAAGAATAGGGTTAAAGCTAGTAATAATGTTACTGTAACACTGATGTTAATTATTAAGCTAGTGGAATAGCTTTTGCCAAAAATGATAATTGTTGGATGCGTTGGGGTTTGTTGAGATGAATTAGTAGATTGAATATCTTTAGTTAGGTTTTTCTCAGTATTCTGGGCATTTCTTTGAAGTTCTTTTTCTTTTGTTGTTTTCTTACATGCCCCACAATCTATATCGCATGATGAACAGCTCTCACTGCTTTCACAAATGCTATCACCACACCATTTACAATCAGCTTTACATATTCCTTGTTCACTTGTTTCACAAATCCCATTTCCGCAAAAAGTTTCACAAACTCCAGAATTACTGCATCTTTGGTTAGCTTCGCATGCACAGTCAGAACCCGAATTTTTACAAGTCTCTCCTACACCTCTATCGCAATAACTATCTCCGACTCTATATGGAAGAGGGTCACAAACATTATGGACGCAATGCTTTCCTTCACATTCGCTTCCTTGAATGCATGAAGTTCCATCACATTTTCCAATATCATCTTGGCAATTATTGCAGTTTTCGTATTGTTTTTCTATAATCTTATTCCCGCAGTAAGTTTGACAACCCTTTTCATCAAGGTCTGTTCTACCCCCATTAGGTTTGCATTCTTTTCCAGGAGAACAAGAGCAGGCATTATCTTTCACAAATGATAAATAATTGTCACATTTCTCTTTTTTTGGTGTACAAATTCCATCGCTATTCCACAAATATCTAAATGTATAAGGATATGATGTCTGTTGTTCGCCCTCCGTCCAACAGCTTATGCTGGTTAGTCTTTTGCAAGTAATAATAAGAGAAGATGTTGCTATACCATTAGAACCTTCAGCTTTAGCATCAAAATTAAATGTATTAGTCCCACCATCATGGGGTATTTTTATACCTGTGCCTTGCCCAGCGGTTGTTACCCAATCACAGGTTATATCACATATTCCTGCATTGTTTTTAATTGTAGCACTAAGCTGGTTTGATATTTCACCCTCATAAGCATTTACTGATAAAGGAGAGTTTATGGTAACCGAGTAATCTAATGCCCAAGCTAAATTAGAGAATAGGGTAATACAAAGCACAAATAATATTACTTGTAGTTTCATATTTTTACTCTATTATATCCCTAAATAGATATAAGCTTTCTGGTTTTTATAAATTGATAAAAAATCAAAAATCTAAGATTATAGCAACTTTTTTAAATCCTAAACTCTTATTTTTCTTTATGTTAAACAACCAAAAAAGTATAAGTAAAACCTTTGAAACCATCAATAAAAAATTAATGCCTAAGTATAAGGGCAAAATACTTGCGATTGAGCCAGAGAGTGGAGGGTATTTTATTGGTGATTCAGAGATTGAAGCGTATAAAAAAGCTATAAAATCCTATCCCAGCAAGACATTTGTTTTCAAAAGAATTGGGTTTAAGGTTACTCATTTTGTTGGTGCTTTATAATGAATGGATTTGTCAAGAACCTCTGTTCTTGAGCACGCCAAATTCCACCTAGATTAACAAGGGGTTTACGCAGTAAACCACCACCCAAAGAGTGGTGGAATTTTAGCGTTTTCATTTTGGGAGCCCTATTGTTAAACTTGTTATTGGGGGAGAAGAAACTCTTTTTCTTTTAGACACAGGCTTTAACGGCCAGGTGATGCTGCCTTTTCCTATCATTAAGAAGCTTGGGCTAAAACATATTGGAATATCTGATTATATAACTGCAAGTGGGGAATCCCAGACAGCAAATGTTTATATTGCAAGACTATTGCTCTTTGATAAAGAGGTTGATGTTGCTGTTTTAGCGACAGATACAAATTTTGCATTAGCTGGAATGGGGTTGTTCAATAAATGCAGGATTGTTATTGAGATGAGCAAAAACCTTGTTGAGGTTAGCCAGAGCACAGATTAACAGCTTTTTAAAATAAAGTTCTAAAGTGCCTCGCTAATCATAAAGCTGACAGAAAAGCTTAAATTGGTTGCGATAATTGGATGTTCTTTAAAATCTCCGGCTATTGGGATTAGTTTCCGACAAAAGAAATGCATTTGGACAACATGTCCTAGGATGGATATCCTATGATGGTTATCTATTTAGCTAAGAACAAAGATTAAATGATGATTTATGTGTTATTTATGTCTTTAACTAGATTATGACAAGATTTTTAAATCCTAAACCCTTGTTCATTTTCATGAAATTCCAACAGCAAATTTTAGAAAAAGTGGATTATATGGAAAAAGAGATAAAAGCCATAAAATCCAGGATGGTTGACCAGGATAGTGTAATGACTGAGGAGGATTATAAGGCCTTATTAAATTATAGGAATGAGAAATCTTCTGGAAAACTGGTTGCTCATAGATTACTAAAAAAAGAGCTGGGGTTATAATGTTTGAGCTTGAATACTCAAAACAGGCTACTAATTTCTTAAAAAGAGCTGATAAGATTCTGACCAGGAGATTAGTCAAAAAACTAGAAGAATTAAGGATGGATCCTGTTCCTCATGATGCTAAGGTTATTCATGGTTATCAGGAAAAATTATTTAGGGTAAGGGTTGGAGATTATCGGGTGCTCTATGAGGTTGATTATCCTGCCAATGTAATCGGGATAGTAGTAATTGACAAGAGAAGCAAGGTTTATGAAGAATAAGTTTTTAAAATAGGGCTGTTTCTTCTTATATCTGGGATTTAGTGGCAGGCGAAGGTTTATAAATTAATCTAATTTTACCCCTTATATTCAAATCAGGGGGGATGAAGATGGAAATTGGCAAAAATGTAAGATATGCTATAGGGGGACTTGCGCTAGCATTACTGGTCTCATGTAATAATGCAGGAAGCTTGGATGACACTAAAATAGACTCTTTTCCAGGAACTTTTAAGACCCCTACTTCAGATACTACTTTATTAGTGAAATATGTAGTAGAAAAAGACAGTCTGGGTAGGCCTAGAGAAATAGGAGTTTTTCACACAGATAATAAGTCATCTAGGACAATTGCTAGATTTAGAGGTGCTAGTGCTGAAAGCCTGTATGCTCGGCTTTTTCCCAAAGTATTAGATAATTATGGACTTAAAGAGACTACCCCTACAAAGTAGACAGGAAAGATGCGGGTGGATTTTGAATAAGTTTTTAAAATAAGGCTGTTTCTTCTTTCTCACGGATCCGTAGCTCAGCTTGGACATAAGGGCACCAGCGATGCCTTTATCAACAAACCCTTTTGGGAAAAGCGTTTACGGAAAACGCGATAAGGAGGCTAAAGATGCCCTTATGGAGCAAATAGAGCACCTCCGTCCTAAGGAGGGGGTCGAGGGTTCAAATCCCTTCGGATTCGCTTTTTTTATTAAATTCAAAAGGCTTAAAAATGCCTGATTCTTTAATAAAGAGATGAAACAGGAAATGGTTCAGATTTCAAGGGAAGAATATGAAGAGCTTCTGGAGGAGATAGGAATATTAAGAAATCCCGAGATGATGGAAGCAATAAAAGAGAGTGAAATTGCCAAGGAGAATGGGGTAAAGACCTGGGAGTTAAGAGTTTAATAGTAAAGTTTATGCGAGCCTACTGCTAAGATGATTATTTCTTTGTTCTCATCATCAATCTCATAGACCATCCTTATGTCATAACCAAGAGAACAGCTCCATTTTCCCTCTAGTTGTCCTTTAAGTTTATGAGCATCAAGTTCTTTTCTTGGAGCTTCTTTTAATTTCTCTATTTTTGATGGCATATCATGCCTTAATTTAAGATAGTAATAAAATTGCTTTTCTGCTTTCTTGCTTCTTGTTGTGATTTTGTACACAGCCTGATTAATGCTTTGTTCTGTCAAGAACCCTTGGTCATAGACTAAGGGTATGATGCCGTAAGCATCATACTTGTTCTTGAGCACGCCAAATTCCACATAAAATAAGTGGTTTACGCAGTAAACCACCACTCAAAGAGTGGTGGAATTTTAGCGTTTAAAAATCTTTTTGGGTTTTATAGAAAGTTATAAAAGTGAAGTGATATAATAAAAAAAGCATAGAAAATGGCAGAAAAGATTGACTTTAAACTGGATGAAGAATCATTTTTCAAGAAGCATCAGCAGAACCAGAATATGCCAAGAAATGATGCATTAAAGCAAATCATGCTTAAGAGAATTATGAGGGATTTTGAGCCTGGCAGGGTTTATTCTGAGCTGAAAGTTAATGAAATTATCAATAAATATTTTAAGGATTTTGCATTAATAAGAAGAGAGCTGGTTAACTTTAGGTACATGGGGAGAGATTCTATAAACGACAAGTACTGGGTTATTAAAAAAGAGCTGCTTAAAGAGGATTTTATGAAGATTACTAGGTTAAAACAGCATGCTTGTGAGCTTGGGTTGTTTAGGATTGCTTAATTTAGAATTTCCTGATAAGATAGAGCTGGTTGGTCTTGCCTGCGGGCTTTTTATTGACAATATTGCGCTCTGCCAGGGACTTGAGCAATAATGAAAGGGATGCCTTGGACATGCCAACCCTGTACCTTAATGTTGCCTGCTTGATGCCTTCCTGCTCCTGGATTGCCTGCAGGACTTTTTGCTCTTCCTCTGTAAAGCCTGATAAAAAGGCTTTGAACTCGTCTTTCTGCTTATCCTGAATTTTGGCTGCTTTTAGTGCTGATGAAACTTCAAGATGCTGTTTTGCCAGCAATGACTGGGTTTTATCAAAGATTGCAAGATATATTCCCAGGATTAACAGGCTTGCTGAGAGAATCCAGCCAGCTATAAAAGGGGCTAAGCTTCTGTCATGCAGGCAAGTGCCATCTTCAAGATAACAGCTTCCTGCCTGCTTTGCTATTATTATTGAGATGTTCTTGTCTTCCCTTAGCTTAACTACATAAACAAGGGATGCTATTATTAACCCAATGATTATTAGTATGATGCCTATTTGTTTTTGGTTCATAGTATTGGCTTGAAAATAAGCTTTATAATAGTTATGTTTTACTGCTATTTCAGAGCTTTTTATACCTTAACAAGATAGAGTTTGTGACAACTGAGACAGAGCTAAGAGCCATGGCCCCTCCTGCCAGTAC
>DATDYH010000075.1:0-3679 GCA_035289045.1 Candidatus Nanoarchaeia archaeon | reverse complement strand
AATGGGTGGGAGAAGCACTTAAAAAAACAAAAGGGTGGGCTGTTATTTTCTGTGCAAAAAGGGATATAGGGAGATATTGGGAGCTTTTGGAAAAAGAAGGATTTATTGGCATTGATGCTTTGGTCTGGCAGAAACCAGATCCTGTTCCTTTAAATGGAAAATCAAAGTTTCTAAATGCATGGGAATCAGCAATAATTGGAAAGCGAAATAGTGCTTTTTGGGGGGGTTATTGCACTCATAATATTATCAAATGTCAAGCACCGAAAGGGAAAGACAGGATTCATCCCACACAGAAACCATTGAAGCTTATACAGGAGTTAATAAGACTGACTACTAAAGAGAATGATATCGTTTTAGACCCTTTTATGGGGAGCGGGACATTGCCTGTTGTTGCTAAAATGCATGGGAGAAAGTTTATAGGCATAGATAATAATGAGGAATTTGTGGATTTAAGCAATAAAAGATTAGCTTTAGCTTCTAAAGAGGAAAAATTAAGCAAGTTTCTATAAAATACTTCCATAGCTTCAGGGTGGGTTTGAAAAGGGAAACGCTGGTAGCCCTTATTACCATGCAAAATACCTGTGGGCTTTTTTGAAAATATCATAGACAATGTATGTGCTTCCCTGGGCTTTTTTTGCTGCAGCTGATTTTTCATCTGCATCCTGCCAGGGCTTAAAATGAGATTTTTTTGATTTTTCTTCTTTTTCCGGTTTTTTAAATGCAAACATTTCTTTAAATCCTGAGAGGATATCTTTTACAGGATTAAATGTTGGGGGGCTTTGCTTAAGATGGCTTATTGCTTTTTCAATATCCCCTTTGGTTGCTTCAAGAGCTTTGCTTGCTTCCTCTTTGGTTGCTGAGGCTGCCTCCATTACTTTTCTTATGTCCTCTTTAAAAATATCCTCTCCGGCTTCCTTAAGATATGATTTTAAATCATCCTTTAATGCATCCATTGAGCCTGTTACTCCTTCAAGAAGTTCGAGGTCCTGCTCCATAAGGGCTTCTTTGTATTTTTTGATTGTTTCCTCTTCAAGGGCATAGGTCTTGAGCTTGATGATTGATTTTCCTGTATGAATTGCTCCTCTTTGGTATTCCTGCTGGTAAGCCATCTGGGGGATTGTAACATAAGTAAATTCCACTCTTATGTAACTATTATACCTTCCTGGCTCGCCTGTTGAGTAGTTCATGTTCCACTTGCCGATTAGTTCAAGCTCAACTTTTGATGATTCAAATGCTGCTATTAAGTAAGGGTCTTCTGGGTTTTGCTTCATCTGCAGCCTTCTAAGGTTCTGGAGATATGGCCTTACCCAGTCCATGTACATCTTAATCGTGTTGTAATGCTGCCTCAGGTATTTCAGCATAAAGTTCCTTCTTTGCTTAATCTCTATTTTGGTCCTTTTTTTCCAGATTAAATACTGATAGAGCTTTCTGCCGAGAACTTCCTGGATTTTCCTGTTTATGCCTTGCTCTCCAAGCTTATCAGTTTCTTTTCTGATGCTTTCTTCAATTCTGCTGCCTTCAACATCTTCTGATATTCTTGGGTGGATTGTGAAGAATAAATCAGGAAGGATTGTAAAACCGACCTGGGAGCCTAAGCCAAGAACAGATGTTGGGTTTTTAGCCCCGCCTTCAACCATGTCAATCCAGATGGATTTTAATGCAACCTCTGCATTGTTTGCTGATTCTGAGTAACTGCCTTCTTCATCAGGCTGGGAATCTTTGTAATAACTATACCTTTCATCCATGATTTTAAGCTCTCTTATAATCTGGAAAAGGTCTTTTATCATCTTGCCAATTGTAGCTAAGTATTGTGAGACCCTGTCCTGCTGAAGCCCTTTTCTTTGTTCTATTGAGCCAAAATAGCTTGAGGTTTCTGTTGCTGCATAAATATCCTTGATTTTTAGGATTTCATCACATTTTTGGCCTGATGGTGGGCCTGTTGTAAGAAAGTTAAGAACCCAGAAATAAAATCTTTCAACACCTGCTCCTGCTTCGTCTACTTCAAGGTAATACTCCTGCAATGGGCTGCCAAGAACTTCCTCTGGTTTTTTTGATTCTGCCATATAAGTGATACCAGCGTTTCCCTTGAGCCTTTTTAGCAAAAAGGTTCGCAAAAAAAACGAACCCTATGCGACCTGAGAAATGCTGCCTCTTTTTCCTAAAGTTATTTATACTGGAAACTTTTAAACCTTTTGGATATGAAAAAGAGCTTATTGCTGGTTTTTGGATTAGTGATTGCTGACCAGGTTGCTAAGTATTTTCTTGAAAGCACGAGAAATACCGGGGCTGCTTTTGGGATTTTGAAAGGATATAATTTATTGCTGATTATTGTAAGCGTGATTGCTCTTGGGTTTTTTATTTACTACTTTAATAAAAATAAGCTGGCGTGCAGCCTGGTGGTTGCCGGGATTATTGGGAACCTGGTTGACAGGGTTTTGCTTGGTGGGGTGAGAGATTTTATTGACTTAAGAATCTGGCCTGTGTTTAACCTTGCTGATGCTTATTGCGTTGCTGGGATTGGGTTATTGATTATTGGGATGATAAGGAAATAAAGTAGTGGATGCTAATTTTGTTTTAGCCCCGTTGTCAAAGATAATTAAGTTTCTTAAGGTATTTCTTTAAATCCTTGTATTCCTTGTCCCTGTCAAGGATACATAAAAGTTTAACATCGGGTTTATCCACCAGATAAATAATTCTTTTTTCTTTCCTGTTATCCTCAAATCTTATGCGGAACAGGAAGAGATTATAGCCATGAACCCTTTTATAGCGGAAAGGGTTAAGCTTTATGAGCTTTAGTTTTTCTTCAACTAACCTTGCTGCTTCATCACTTAGCCCCTGAACCTGCTCCAAGAAAAAATAAGAAGGCTTCAGGAGGTATTCCATGCTAGTTCCTTCTTAATTTTTTAAAAAGCTCTTCTTCTGTTCCAAATAGATTCTCTTTACTGCTGATTTCCGCCAGTTTTTTAACCAGAATGAGCTCTTTTTTTGATAGAGCTGGCTGTTCAAACAGCTTTTCTCTCAAGGTTTCTTTTATCAGCTCCTGAACATTGTTGAAGCCATGTTTCTCTGCATAATGAACTGATGCTGATAATAGACTTTCAGGAAGCCTTACATTAATCTGGTTTGCCATGATACCAAGAGATACCAATTAGTATTTAAGCTTTTTGTTTCTTTGTAAAGTTTTGGCTGCTTAAAACAGAAAGTTATATATAGCATATTGCTTATTCTTTGTTTATGAAAAAAGAGGGTGTTATTGTATTTCTTGTTCTTACTTTATTTACTTTATTAATCTCTGCAGTTAATGTTCGTGCTGATATTGTTGATTTCTTGGGCAGGGACCAGATTACGGGGTATGGTGTATTTGATGCTGTTGGAGGATTGTTTAATAAGCTATTTGGAGGGGAGGCTGTTGGTGGGGGGGGTAATAATCTTGATGTGCACGAGAAGATGATTCTGGAAAGAGTCGGAGGTATAAATTTTGGAGTATATCCCGGTGATAGAGTCGTTATTGCTGGTAAAGAGAAGAAGGGTTCTTACTGGGTATTTAAGAAGATTGCTGGTAAAGATGTGGATATCGGATTTAGTGAGATAAGAAGTAGTTCTGAGTTTGGTATAGACTTAGTGGATGTAAAAAATTATGATGGTCCAAACCCCTCATTTATCCCTTTGGGGGAGGGAA
>DATDYH010000074.1:0-3107 GCA_035289045.1 Candidatus Nanoarchaeia archaeon | reverse complement strand
CATCAGAAAAAATAAAAGGCAGGTTACTTCCATCACTAGCTCTCACCATTCCAGCCCGTTCTCCGAAAACAACTGAAACTACCATACCAGTATAAAGAACAGAAAACTATTAAAAACTTGTTATGCCCACTCCTTATTCTCTATCTCTTTTGATAGCTCATTACAAACTCTGCTGTAAATCTCACTTTATGCAGTTTTAGCAAACTCTCAATCTTATGAAAAGACTTAACAGGTATTTTTAGCACACCCCTGCTGATAAGCTTCCCATCAACAGCATCAAGCACTCCCTTACTGGTTCTTCTTCCCTGTAGTGCATAATACAGCATTTTTTTCTGGGAATAACTAAGCCCTTGAAGAGAGTATTCTATCAATGCGAAGGTCTTAAATCCAAACAGTTCTGCAAAATATTTTCCCCTTAAAATAAGGTAACCTTCTGCAATAATTCCCTGCCTGGCAAGAAATCCATTATCAAGAAAATCCTTAATATCAATTGCCTGAACATCAAAATTAAAATCAGGAAATAATCTTGCAATCTTTTCCTTAAAATTCTGGGCAAGACTAAGCTTCTCTCCTGCATTAGCTCCCTTGAAAAAAATAAGCCCGATATCAATATCTCTTAAATCCTCTCTCCCCCTCACTAATGAGCCATAAATAACAATATCCCATACCCCTGAGTTCTTCAATAAAAATTCTTTACTTATTGTTTTTAATTCCCGCCATTTGGGAAGCTGTTTGAACATCTTTTTCTAACACCTCAACAATTTGTTTTGAAATCTTTAGCCTGTAGCTGTCTTGATAAATTGGAAAATTTTTATCCATAATCCTATACAAAAAAGGGTATTTTTCCTTAAGAATCCTGAATCTTTCTGTATGGTTGCTTGGGATAAATCCCTCTTTTTTCAGTATAAAAAAATCAATAGAAACTGCTAATGCTTTAAAGAAAAGGGTAGTAGCAGAATTATATGCACCATCTGATTTTGCTTTTTGAGCTTCCCTGATAAACTCCTGAATATTTTGCATTAAAATCCCTTCTTGCTCCATTACCCAGAGTAACCAAAAGCAGTTATTTAAGCTTTTCGGTTACCCTAAGTAACAAGGCTCATTGTTTAGCTAATAATGGTTACTCAGAGTAACTAAACAATCTTCCCATCCTTCATTATAATCTCTTTGTCAACAACAATCGTGGGCTTCTGAATCACATTGTCAATATGCATCTCGCTGTAAACTTTCCCGCCAAAAGAAGAGTTATTCCCAAAAGCAATATGGCAGGTTCCAAGAACTTTCTCATCCTGCAATATATTCCCAATCACCCTAGCTTGATAATTAGTCCCGATTCCAAACTCAGCAATATTCCTTGCATTGTTTATGGTTTTAAAATATTTGTTAAGCAAGCTTTCTTTATCATCACAATCCACAGCCAATCCCCTGTTAATCATGATCTTAGCATCCTTCCTGCAATACTCCTCACCTTCATTAACAAAAGAGTCAACAACAATAACTCCATTGGCACTCCCCTCAACAGGTGCAATAAAAACCTCTCCGGCAGGCAGGTTTCCAATCATCCTTTTTTTATTAATAATCCCATAATCCAAAACCCATTTCCTGCCCTCAATTGAAAAGCTTAAATCCGTCCCTTTAGCAGTTTTAATATTAACCATCTTCTTGTTTTTCAGCTCCCCTCCAAGCTTTTCTGTAACAAACTTAATCCTTTCATAATCAGCAATTATGCTCTCCTCCATAATCCTCTTGGTAATCCCTGGCAGGGTAGCTACTCTAGCCCCATTATTAGCAGCCTCTTTAACAGCTTTGGTATGTGTTAAGCTCATTGTTGTAGGGCAGATTATAACATCAAACCCCATCATCTTCCTAGCAACACCCTCATCAGGCTCCTCCCCATTCATCTTTCCAGCCACAATAATCAAAAATTCAGCATTAGCAATCTTTTTCGCATAATTAAAAATGCTCTCCCCAATCTCCTCTGTATTAGTGTCAGCAATCACCAGCACTCTCTCATCTTCCTTAACCTGCATGCATTTCTCAAGAATTACCTTGGCTGCTTCATTCATATCCAAGCTCTAGAATCAGAAGTTTAAAAGAATTGCGGAAACTTCGCTAACCATTTTTATATTACTCTGTCATTTGTTTTGTTAATAAAAAATCTAAAAAAACAATTACATCAACACCGATCATAATCCTTCTTCATTCTCCTAAAGAGTTCCTGTGTTCCTTTTTTTCTCATCTCAAGAATCCTCTTTTTTCTCTCTTCAACTTCTTCTTTTGAAATATGCTTCCATGCTCCTGCAAATTGCATAATACCTTTTTCTGTCACAACAGCCTCATTTCTTACATCAGAATCTTTAAATTTATACCTCTTAAAGAACTCCTTTTTAAACCCGCCAAATCTCCCTTCTTTTATAGCTCTCCTGCATTCAATCATTAAATTATTAACAAAATACAGGTTATGCAAAGTAACCAGCCTTTTCCAGCTTAGCTCATTGATTTTAATCAAATGGTAAATATAAGCTCTTGTATATCTCCTGCACACACCACATCCACAATCCTTATCCAGAGGAGAAAAATCATTTCTGTAAACCGACTTTCCAATCCTTATCTCCCCTTTCCCTGTAAAAACAGCCTCATGCCTTGAATGTCTTGTTACATAACAGCTGTCAAAAATATCAACCCCTTTTGAAATCCCAGTAACCAAATCCTGCGGAGTTCCTATTCCCATCAAATATCTTGGCTTATCCCTGGGCATATATTTTACAGCAAGACTCACAGCCTTAAACATCTTCTCCCTTCCCTCTCCAATTCCTAGCCCGCCAATAGCATAGCCATCAAACCCAATAGAGGTGACCAGCTCAGCACTTCTTTTTCTTAAGTCATTAAAACATCCTCCCTGTATAATCCCAAATAACAATTGTTTCTTATTTCTATGAGCTTTCCTGCACCTTAAAGCCCAGTCATAAGTTATCTCAACACTCTCCTCAACATCTTCATACTTATCATCACTTCTTGGCATGTAATCCAGGCACATAGCAACATCCGAATTTAATTTATTCTGGATTCCAATATCCTTCTCAGGCGTAATCATATGCAGGCTTTTA
>DATDYH010000073.1:0-7103 GCA_035289045.1 Candidatus Nanoarchaeia archaeon | reverse complement strand
TCATCCCTGAATGGCTCTCCCTTCATATCCCTGTAGCTCCTGTGAATAGCAACAATTTTTCTTTCAGGGTCAATATAAGCAAGTGCATTAGCTTTTCTGTCAAGATAAATCTCTTCTCTTAACCCATCTTGGTCAAACCATGTTACCTTGCCCAGCCCTAATTCACCGTAAACAGTTCTCCTGACCTGATATGCATGAACATCAGAATTATCTCTTGACAGCCTTATTGCAATTCCTGTTTTTGTGCCTAGCCTGTTTCCAGAAACTGGTATTTCTTTTTTCAAAGACAGAAAATCACCAGGCACAGCATCAACCAGGCTTTCATTTTTTCTTCCCAGCATCTGGTTCACTTTTCTGGTAATCCGGTTATAAAAGGGTGATTCTGGTGAATTCGTGAATTCAGGCACAGCTGTAATCTTCTGGTGTTCAGCATTAAATGCATAGGCAGTTCCCTCTCCACCGCTCTCTGTTACTCTTTTGATATATTCAGCAAAGTCCCTATAGTCCTTAACATTATCAAACTCTGATATATCTTCTTCACGGTCATAAGGAACCCATCTCTTCTTAATCAGCTTGTTCAGGCTGGCAACACCATTAGCCAAAAATAAGAGTCCTGGATGATAAGGGGTTTCTGTATTTTCTCTCAAGGGTCTTCCATCATCTCCGGTTATAACTTCTTCCAAGCCATTTGTTCTGGAACTTTTTCTAAAACTCTCCTCCAGGTTGTTCTCTACCTGAAATTTCAATAACCACCAGATAAAATCCCTTTTTTCCATACTCATTTAAAGCATATACTTCTATTTATATATTTCCCATCCATTTTTTTTACTTTCTTCCAAAAAATAGGCAAATTTTATAAATAAGTAAAAATTTCATAGCATATGGCCAAATTAGACCTTGATTTAACAGCATTCTACCTTGAGCATGCCAGAACCAAAATCAACAAGCTAGCCTCAAAGCTGAAAAAAAGCCCTCAAAGGGTGAAATACACATTAAAGCTGCTGAACAAAGAAATATTAGTCCATCCGCACTGCATTTTTGACTATTCCTATTTTGGCTTAATTCTTTTCAGGGTTTATTTTAAAGGCGGCTATATAAGCGAGCAAGACAAGCTAAAGATTCTTGAGCAGCTAAGAGAGAACCAGTACATAGTTTCCATGTATGAATTATCCGGAGAGTTTGACCTTGTTATTGAATTAATAGCTCCCAATCCATCAAGGGTAAATAAAGAATTAAAAAACCTCTCAGAGCTGATTCCTACATTAAAGCACTACAAGCTAATCCTTAATATAGTAACCCACCTCTACCCAAAAGCATATCTTTTCCAGCACCCAGAGCATTTTCCTGAATTAGAAAAGCAGTTAATCATTGGTGGAGACAGAAGCCCGCTTGCATTTACAAACCATGAGTTATTAATCATGAAAAGCCTTCTTGAAGCTCCAAAAATAAGGCTGACAGCCCTGGCATCCAGGTCCGGCATGAATATCAAAACCGCAGCATTAATCTTAAAAAGCCTCCAGTCAAGAAGAATCATCAAGGGATTTAAATACACAATCAACCGGGATAAGCTGAATATTGAAAAAGTAAGGCTGTTCCTCAACATCCACAACACATCAAAGGAAAGGGAGGAAGAATTAATGGATTTTTTTCTTAACACCAAAGAAGCCATCCAGGTAAACAAAACCGTGGGGGACTGGGACATGGAGGTTGACCTGGAATCCCTTGACAAGACAAGAATCAAGTTAATCATCAACCAGTTAAGGGAGAGGTTCAAGGACTTAATAGAGAATTTCAACAGGGCAGAGTTTGATGAGTATTACAAAAAATCCTACCTGCCAAAGCATGTTTTCAATCCTGACTTAAAGTCTTTGCTTGTGTAATCCAATAAAACATAACCTGATGATTAACAGGTTACATCTCATCCTGTTTTCCCAAATGTATCAACAGCTCTCTTGAAGACAAAGGCACCATCTCTGCATAAGGCTTTTTTCCAAGATTCCTTGTTATTTCCACAGGTATCCTGAATATGTAATTATCTCCGTCAAAGCTCAGAGATTTTGTTATCTTAAACCCTTCATTGCTCATCAGCCTGCTCAGCATTAACGCCTTATCCAGCTTTTTCGCCTCTTCAAAATTCAAATACTCTTTTTTGCATTTTGGGCATTGAAAAGCAGACAACCTTGCAACCAGAGATTTATCAGGCATGCCCATCTCTATCTCTGTTTTTTTCATCTCAGCATTGCAATCATCACAGGTCAAATGCTCTGATTTAAATGCATTTTTATCAAACTTAAACTCAGCTGGTTCTAATTTTTCTATATTGATTTTCTTTTCCATTTTTCTCACCTTTTTAGTCTTTTATAAGCCCTGATTTGCCCTCTTGAAGAAGGGTAGGCTGTTGTTATCTCAGCCTCCTTGCTTTTCTGGCTGTATTTAAAAAATATGGTAAGATACCTCTCTCTCAATCCAATTGCAACATACTGCTCCCCCCCAACTTTTCTGAACATTGGTTTTCCCTCAACAAGCACCTTTTCAATCTCCCTTGACAGCACAGCATGCTTTTCATAAATCTTTATTAAAGTTTCAGGTTGTATCTTGACAAACTTTATCAGCAAGCTGTTTCACCCTAAGAATTCCGTAGGGAAATAAGTATATAAGCTTTTTGTTTTCATGTTTTTAATCCTGATGTGAAATCATTGCTGGTCTAACTCTGCTAAAAATAAACTTTATATACTTAAACATAATCTTGCTATCATGGATATTTCCACAATCTTGTTAAGGTTTTTAATAACTTTTGTTCTTGCAGCACTCTTTGGCTTTGAAAGGCAACGCACCCATAAACCAGTTGGCTTTGGCACTTTTATGTTCATAGCAATAGGCTCCTGTGCATTAACAACCGTGCCTTTATTTCTTGGGCTGGAAAATCCCGTCCCTCTATTTGCAGCAGTTGTAACAAGCATAGGCTTTCTTGTAGCAGGCGCATTAATCAGGACCGGAGACAAAACATTTGGCTTCACAACCGCAGCTTCTATCTGGACATTCGCAATTCTAGGCTTAACCATAGGCTTAGGAGCTTACTTAATAGCAGGCATAACCTATATTTTAATCTGGCTTGTAATCTTAATTGATTTTTACTTTGAAAAAAAGGGCATGGGAAGCTATCAGCAAAAGCTGACAATTACTGCAAAACTAGCCAGCCAAAAAGAAGTCAACAGCATCATAAAGCACACAACTCTTAAGCACAAGCTGATGGCTACTGAACTGGACAAGAACAGCAACAGGTTTATAGCCACTTACATTATTGAAGGCACAAAAGAAGAAATCAATAAAATCCCAAAAATTCTCCAAAACAAGCCCTGGTTCCTTTCCTGCAGGCTTGAATAATTAAACCAGCGGCATTACCAAGTTCAGTTAATTAAACCTTATGGTCTAGTTTTCTATACCTTACCACAGCCAAGTTCCCAGCATTATAAGAATAACTCAGATAAAAAACAAAAACAATAACAAATACAGCAAAGGCACAACCACAAAAACAGCATACTCTGTCCTTCTGTGGATTCTCTCAACCAGCTCTGTATTTTTCCTCTCCAAAAGCTCAAGCAAAACAATGTTAATAATAAAAGTCCCTAGCAAGATAAAATAAGTAAGCACCATAAACTTGTCAGCAAAAGTCAGATAACCAACAGGAGGAATCTGGTTGGAAATTGAAATATGGAACATCACAGCAGCAACCAATCCTGAGCCAGCCATCCCTAATCTTGTAGTGATTTTATCAGGGTCCAAAACAAAGCTGAACAGCACAACAAGCAAGATAAAAAACACAGGCAAAAAGGTCTTCATAAAAGAGTTAAACACAATTCTTGAAATATTTACCTCAAAAACATACTGGCTATAAGCAGTCCCATAAATAGTGTAATTATGCTCCCTGATTTTAGCATCCCAGCCATCAATATTCCAGCCCGTGAAAGCTATTGAGTCATCAATTCCTGATTCATTCATATTCGGGTAATACTCCAGCTCATCAATTGAGTTCTGCCTGTTCTCAATTATAATCTCCATCTTCTGCTTGTCAAAAGGAAAGCTCTTCAGGTCAACAGGGCTGGTAAGCCCGGCCTGAATCCTGTAAAATTTCTCATTCGGCTCATCAATAAGCTTGTCAGTGCTTAAAGCCCTCCCATTCATAAATTCAAACCCAGCAGCACTGCATTCCTGCTCACAAAGCATGGACAGGTAAAAATCAGCTGTAAAAGCCCCGGTCCCAACATCAAACTTCCCAAGATTAAGCATATACAGCCCAATCTCCTCTTTACCAGCATCAACCACAGGAACAACACCAAGAGCCAGCATAACAACAAGCAAGAGCAGCAGTTTTCTCATAGTGCAACCAAACACACTAAAAACTTAAAAATCTTTCCCAACCACAGCACCACTTCAAGGTTACATCTCAATTAAGTTTAAATACCCCGATCAGGTTGTTAGCGGGATGGTTTCATTCATAGAATCCTTTGGCATGTTATTCTTAATCATTGTCTTAATCTCCTTGATAATAAAGCTTCTTAAGCAGCCAATAATAATTGCTTATGTCTTAGCAGGATTAACCTTCTCCTTATTTGTAGTTTCAAAAGATATAGATACAAGGCTCTTATTAGACCTCTCAGAAATAGGCATAACCTTTCTGCTTTTCTTTATGGGCCTGGAATTTGACTTCAAAAGCCTGAAATACATGGGCAAGGATATTCTGCTCTCAACCTCCTTGCAGTCCATTGCTTTCTTTGGCATAGGCTTCTTCCTCACATCCTTGTTTAACTTCCCCCTGACTGAAAAAATATATCTCTCTATCTTGTTTATGTTCAGCAGCACCCTGCTTGTAGCTAAATGGATTGAAGACAAGAAAGAATCTTCAAGCCTTCATGGAAAAATAATCCTGGGAACATTAATCATCCAGGATGTGCTGGCAATAATAGCCATTACAATACTGGCAATAGCAAAAGAAGGCTCTCTAATCTCTCTTTTAATAACCCCTTTAAAAGGGCTTGCTCTTATTGGCCTTGGCTTCTTTCTCTCAAAATATATTCTAAACAGGCTGCTTAAATTCTCCAGCAGATACCCGGAGTTATTGTTTATATTAAGCCTTGGTATCTGCTTCCTGTTTGTAATCCTGGCCCCAATTCTTGGCTATTCAACAACAATTGGTGCATTCATTGCAGGAGTAACATTAGCAAACACAATTTACAAGAATGATATTTTAATAAGGGTAAAGCCCCTTATAATCTTCTTTAATGTTCTTTTCTTTGTAGGCCTTGGATTCCAGATAAACCTGGACCTAAGCAAAACCCAGGTTGCTTTTTTAGCACTTTTAGTCCTGTTAACTTTGGTTATCAGGCCATTGCTAACCTATCTGGCATTAAGAAGGGCAAAATATGACATAAGAACTTCTTTTACCTCGGGTTTATATCTTGCTCAATTAAGCGAATTTGGCATAATCATCATTGCTGCAGGCATTGCATCAGGAGCAGTAGGCCAGCATGTAAATACCTTAGCAATCCTCGCAGTTATACTAACCATGATTCTCTCC
Source organism: Candidatus Nanoarchaeia archaeon (assembly GCA_035289045.1). Lineage (GTDB taxonomy): Archaea > Nanobdellota > Nanobdellia > SCGC-AAA011-G17 > GW2011-AR20 > DATDYH01. The sequence continues at coordinate 1,528 of DATDYH010000073.1, read as the reverse complement.
TCATATTACATAAGGTATGACAGAAAATTATTCTCAATTTTTGAGCCTCTCCTTAAACGCTTTGACAAGCAGGTGCTCAGCAATCAAAAGCAGGCTGAAATCCCAAAAGCGCCTTACTCTATAATATTTTTTGGCTATTATGACCTTAGCAAAGAGCTGATTCTGAAGTTTGAAAACATAGGGAAAAAAATCCTGGTTATAGAAAGCAGCCCTGAAAAAATAAGCATCATGGAAAAAGAAAACATCCCTTATATTTACAGCTCAATCTACAACCATGAGCTGTTTGAAGAACTTGATTATGAAAAGCTGGAGCTTATTGTTTCTAATTCAATAGACAAGGAAGATAATAAGTTAATCATAAAAGAGGTTAAAAGCAAAAAACCAGAAGCAGTGGTCATCTTAACTGCAAAGAACCACAGGGATGCCCTTGAGCTTTACCAGGAAAAAGCTGATTATGTTATTTATCAGTCCCAGCTTCACGAAAAGCAGGTATCCATCCTTCTTGAAGAATACACCCAGGATATCTACAAGGTAATGAACAAGAAGATTGAGGAGATTTCAAGAATAAAAGAAAAAGAAATAAAACTCCAGGGATTAAAGAAAAAAAACGCAAAATTCATAGAGATAGAAAGCTTTATCAAAAGCCTCGCAAAACCCGGGCTGGCTAAGAAAGAGCTGGAAGATGTAAAAGGCATTATTTCAAAAGTCTCCAGCAAGGCAAAAGCTATTTCCAAAATGCCAATAAAAAAGCTTAAAAAACTGAAAAGCGCAAAGGAAAACTCCCCATAAGCCCCAAAACATTTATTAATTTCAGCTTTTACCAGTATTCTAATGAACAAAACAAAAAGTAAGTTCACCAGGTACTGGGATAACCTGATTTCTAAAAAACTACCTTCTTATGTGCAATTTAATAAAGTGGAAGAAGAGGTAAAAGAGCACTTTGCTTTCTTAACCTGGGCGTTCAAAAGAATCATCCTGCCCTTAACACTCTTTTACATAGCTGCAGGCATCCTGCTAAAAATGAATGTCCTGGGTTCGCTTGTTATTGCACTGCTTATATTTTTGTACAGCAACTTTCTTCCTGACACAGATTTCTTAATAAAAGCAACCCCTAATAAGCAAAATCAATCAAAATGGTACGAGCTATACTCATTATTATTCTTCGCCCCCGTTGTCATTTACTACATTTTAGATGGCAGGAAAAAGCCTTTATATACAAAGAAAAACAAGTTTTTTCACACTTTCAAAGCCATGCTGTTCTATGGGTTGTTTTTATTTATCCTCGGCTCAATCCTGTGGCAGCAGCCCTTAAAAATGGCCATCCTGCCTGTTTTTGGCATGCTTGGCTTCGCATTTCACCTAATGGTTGACCAGAAAATAAAAAATATTTTCCAGAAAAAAAAGCAGGCTTAAAGAAAACAGCTTAACCAAAGATTTTTAAATCTCCCTTTATTATTAAGGCTAAAATGAAAGCCAGCATTGACCCGTGGGATGTAAAAGAAGTCAAGGATTATTACAAATTAATGCA
>DATDYH010000072.1:0-9154 GCA_035289045.1 Candidatus Nanoarchaeia archaeon | reverse complement strand
CTCCTGATTTAATGCAGAAATCTGTTAATTGCTCCAGTTCTGTTCTTGTGAAGTCTTTTTCAGGATTAATGCATTTTACTATGCCTTTGTTTTTTATTACCTCTTTGAATACTGAAAATTCTGAATCTTTTACAATGTCTGTTATTTCGGTTAATTCCAGCTTAAATCTTATGTCTGGCTTGTCTGTGCCGAATCTGTCCATGCACTCTTTGTAGGTTAAAACAGGGAAATCTTCTAGTTTGATGTTGAGAATTTCCTTGAAGAGGGATTTGTAGAATGCTTCTACAAGGACTCTTATATCATGGGAAGATACGAAGGACATTTCTAGGTCTATTTGAGAGTGTTCTGGCTGCCTGTCAGCTCTTAAATCTTCGTCTCTTAAGCAGATTGCTGGGACTTGAAAATACCTGTCAAAACCAGCGACCATTAAGATTTGCTTGTATAACTGCGGGGATTGAGGAAGAGCATAGAATTTTCCAGGGTTGACTCTTGATGGGACTATATAATCCCTTGCGCCTTCTGGTGTTGGCTTTACTAATAAAGGGGTCTGGACTTCTATAAAGCCATTAGCTATGAAGAAGTTTCTTGTTGATTGCAGGACTTTGTGCCTGAATAATAAATTTTTTTGCATGATTGGCCTTCTTAAATCCAGGTAGCGGTATTTTAATCTTGTCTCTTCTTTTGCTATGATTCTGTCATCTATTTCTATGGGGGGAGTGTCTGACTTGCTGATTACTTCTAATTTTTCTATAAAAATTTCTATTTGGCCTGTTGGAAGGGATTTATTTTCCATGCCTTTTTTCCTTGCTTTTACTATACCTGTGACTTGAATGCAGTCTTCTCTTTTCAGAAAATTAGCCTCTTTATGGGTTCCTTTGTTAAACTCAGGGTCAAAAACTATTTGGGTAAAACCATACCTGTCCCTTAGGTCGATAAAGGTTATTCCTCCGTGGTCTCTTCTGGTTGAGACCCAGCCGCAGAGAGTTGCTTTTTTGTTTAGCTGCTTATCGGTTAATTCCCCGCAGGTGTGTGTACGCATTGACGTTTTGAGATTCATTTTTACTTCATACTTCCTTTTTCTGATACCTTTTATAGCTATCTAGAAGTTTTTTAATACTTTCTTTTTTTCTTTGGATGTTAATAATTGATGGTTGTTTCTTACATACATAAAACATAGGGAAATATTTATCTGTTTTAGCTATATTCTTGCCCATTTCGTTATAGATTAATTTTAAGCCTGATATTTCTATCTCATTTTTTACTTCTTGGGCTGTTGGAATGTGGATGTACTGCTTTTCAGGATATGGCACTGCTGAGGAATTTTCTTTCTTGAAGAACCTGTCTCCCCACTCTTCTTCATCTACTGGAAATCTTAAAGGCTTTAATATGTAAATTTTAATCCATTGCCCTAGCCAGAACCAAAAATATCCTTTAAGAGTCCTTACATGGGTTGTGAAGATGAAAATGCCCCCGGGTTTTAAGACCCTATGAATCTCTGTTAATGCTTTTAACCTGTTTTCCCTGCCTGGAATCTGGGTCCAGCCATTATTTGAGAATAATGCATTATCAAAGCTATTGTCTTTGAATTTCAAGCTAGTGGCATCTCCTATTTTGTAATTGACTTTAAGCTTTTTTGAGCCTGCTATTTCCTTTGCATTTTCAATCATTTCCGGGGTGAGGTCTATAGCTGTTATTTTATAGCCTTGCTTAAAAAGGGGGATTGTTGTCCTGCCTGTTCCGCAGCCTATGTCTAAGATTTGAGATTTTGGCTTGAAATATTTTTTGATTAAGACTTCTTCAGGGGGCCATAAGCCTTCTTCTGCTTTTTCTATGTAGAATTGCTGTGCTGGCCTTGAGCCAAATTCTTTAATTATATGCTCTTTGAGATTCATAGTTTTATTAAAGCGGTTTCTTTATAAAAGGTTATTTATTTTAAGAGAGCATGTTTAAATTAAAAACTGAATCTGGTGGGGGGAGATTAGGTGTATTAAAGACTAATCATGGGGCTATTGAGACTCCTTTTTTTATGCCTGTGGCAACCAAGCTGGCTGTTAAGCTGGTTAATGCCCATGATTTGGAAGAGATTGGGCTGAAAAGTGTGATTGCTAATGCGTTTATTCTTTATCTTGACCCAGGTGTTGAGCTGATTGAGAAGGCTGGAGGGGTGCATAAGTTTATGGGTTATAAAAATGTGATATTCACTGATTCTGGCGGATTTCAAATGGTGAGTGATAATTTTTTAGTTGAGATTAATAAAAAATGGGTTAAGTTCAGAAGCCCTTTTGATAAAAGCCTGCATATGATTACGCCTGAGAAGGATATTGGAATCCAGAATAAATTGAACTCAGATGTTGCAATGTGCCTGGATTATATGCCAAGAAGTGATGATAAGTATGAAGATGTTAAAGAGAGTGTTGAGATAACTTATGACTGGGCTTTAAGGTGCAGGAAAGCTCATAGGAATAAGAAACAATTATTATTTGGGATTATACAGGGAGGGTGCTTTAATGATTTGAGAAAGAAGAGTGCTGAGCTGGTTACTTCTATTGGGTTTGATGGCTATGCTATCGGCGGGCTTGGAATTGGAGAGGGAAGGGAGAAGATGTTTAAGGCTGTGAGTCTTGCTGTTAATTACATGCCCCTGGATAAGCCAAGATATTTGATGGGAATCGGGACTCCGCAGGATTTGGTTACTGGGATTTCAAAAGGGATTGATATTTTTGACAGCTGTTATGTTACTCGCCATTCCAGACACGAGGCTGTTTTTACAGGGAATGGGGAGATAAGGATTGGAAAATCAGCGTATAGAGGGGATTTTTCCCCTCTTGATAAGGATTGCAAATGTGATGTGTGTAAGAGGTATACAAGAGCTTATATTTACCACCTGATTAAAATCAATGAGCTAAGCTGGAAAAGGCTGGTTACTTTGCATAACCTGTATTTTGTGAATAATTTAATGATTGAATGCAGGAGGGCTATAAACGAAGGGAGATTTGGCGGGTTTAAAAAGAAGTTCTTTAAGAGGTATAAATTTAAAGATTCTGATGTAAGAAATGAGGCTGTTGGGACAAAAAAAGGTATTATGCAATTTGCAGGAGCATGGAAGCATATTTCTGACAAAGAAGCTGAAGAAAGGAAGAGGAATATCCTTGAGATGAGAAAGAAAGGAACACAGGAACTATTTAGGAGAATAAAGAGATATTATGATATGCCCTGATTTTTACTGAAGGGCAATTCTTTTAAATTCTGACTACTCCTAAGACTTATGGGCTATAATGAAAGTGCTAAGGTAATTCTTGAGAAATGCCTGCAAGTTAAGGAGAATGAGAGAGTATTGATAATTGCTGATACCAACACAGAGGAGATTGGGGAGAGCATTTTTAATTATGCCAGGAAGATAACTAAAAGCGAGTTCCAGATTATTTCTGTTGGAAAGCAGAATGGAGAGGAGCCTGATAATGAGGTTGCTAGGATGATGATGGGATTTGATGTGATTATCTGCCCTACAACAATGAGCTTAACACATACTAATGCTGTTAAGAATGCTGCTAAGAATGGAGCAAGGGTTGCTACTCTTCCCGGGATAACCAGGAGAATAATGGATGAGAGCATAATTGCTGATTATGCAAGAATTAAGTTTGTTACTGAAAAGCTTGGGGGGGAGCTGAAAAACAAGAAGATGGTTAATATTAAAACTGCTAAAGGGACTGATTTGAGCTTTTCAATTGATGGCAGGAAATGGATTCTGGATTATGGAATTATAAATAAAAAAGGGATGATTGGAAATTTACCTGCTGGAGAGGTTTTTATTGCACCTTTAGAGGGAAGTGCCAATGGGGTTATTGTTGTTGATGCTTTTGTTAATGAAGGTGAGGAGTATTGCAGGAAGGATGCCAGAATCATGATTAACAAAGGGCTGGCTGTTGATTGTGATGATAAAGAAAGCCTGCTTAACAAGTATTTTAAGAGCATAAAAAATGCAAGGAATATTGCTGAGTTTGGGATTGGGACTAATTATCAAGCTAGGGTGATTGGGAATATATTGCAGGATGAGAAGGCTATTGGAACCTGCCATATTGCTTTTGGAAATAACTCTTCTTTTGGCGGGAATGTTTACAGCGAGATGCATATTGACAATGTGGTTCAGAAGCCTACGATAATAATTGATAAGAAAGTTATTATGAAAGATGGGAAGATTGTTTAGTTACTTTGAGTAACCATTATACCCTAAAAGAATAGCTTTGTTACTTAAGGTAACCGAAAAGCTTAAATATCTGCTTTTGGTTACTCTGGGTAATGGGGCAAGAGAGGATCTTACTGCAAAACATTCAGGAGTTTGTCAGAGAAGCTCAAAAAGCGAAATTAGATGGAGCATATAATTCTGCTACCACTCTTTTCTTTAAAGCATTAGCAGTTTCTGTTGATTTTTTTATACTGAAAAAAGAAGGATTTATCCCAAGCAATCATACAGAGAGATTTAGGATTCTTAAGGAGAAGTATCCTTTTCTGTATAAGATTATGGACAAAGATTTTCCAATCTATCAAGATAGCTACAGGCTAAAAATTTCAAAACAAATTGTTGAGGTGTTAGAAAAAGATGTTCAAACAACTTCCCAAATGGCGGGAATTAAAGACAATAAGTAAGAGGTTTTTATTAAAGAACCCTGATGTATGGGATATTGCTATTTATGGCTCTTTAGTAAGAGGGAAAGAAGATTTACGAGATATTGATATTGGGATTATTTTTTTAAAAGAGGCTAATGCCGGAAAGAAGCTTAGCCTTGCCCAGGATTTTAAAGAGGATATTTCTGGATTGCTGCCTGATTTTGAGTTTGATGTCCAGGCAATTGATGGTAAAGATTTTCTTGATAATGGGTTCCTTGCCAGGCAGGGGATTATTGCAGAGGGATTTCTTATTTTAAGAGGGAAATACCTTGCGGAAATGCTTGGATTCAAGACTTTTGTCCTGGTAGAATATGCACTTCAGGGTCTTAGTTATTCGCAAAAGAAGATGCTGTATTATGCACTACAGGGAAGACGAGGGGAAAAGGGAGTGCTTGATGCTGTTGACGGGAAACTTATTAACAGAGGTGTGCTAAAAATACCTGTTCAGTCATTTCATAAAATTGAGAGCCTGCTAAAATTACATCATGCAAAATTTACAGCAGAGTTTGTGATGAGCTATAAGCAGAGATAGCGGCAGGGATATTTATATTAGAAAATGAGCTGTGGAATTTTAGCGTTTAAAAAGATTTTAATAATTTTCTATCCTTTATACTGGTATGGTAGTTTCAGTTGTTTTCGGAGAACGGGCTGGAATGGTGAGAGCTAGTGATGGAAGTAACCTGCCTTTTATTTTTTCTGATGATAGAAAATACACTTTTAGTGTTGGGCAGCGGGAGCCTGGAATTATGGAAAGAGCTTTTTATTGGTTAAGAAGCTCATTATCTTTTTACTTAACAGGGTATTTTTTTGAAACAACAAGGGTTTATGATGGAAGGATGTATGATACTGAAAGCGATAGGCTTGTGTTGAGGAGGGGGCTTACAAGAGATTATGTAGTTGGATTCAGGTATGCAGAAGGGGAGTATGTTGGGGAGGAGATAGCCACAAGGTTTGATGCACCTGAATTGACTGATGATGGCTGGATGATAAGGGCAAATAGGATCAGAAGAGAGGTGCCTTTTGATAGAACTGGTGAAGCCAAAGAAGAAGAATTGCCGGGAATGAAAGTTCTTGTTGACTTTGAAGAGATGAGGGTTAGGAAGAGGAAAATATAGCTTAGCGGGGTTTACTAATTTTTTCAGCACGCATTGTCAGGAGATTTTTAAATCCAGGAGTCCATTCATCTGAAATCATCAATGTTGTGTCTATTGTCCTTATGACTTTGGGAAACTGCTTTTTTAGGCCTTCTATTATATGATAATATTCCTGATAGTTTGAGACAACAAGTTCTGGCTCTATGGCCCACATATTGCTGATGAAGTAATGGATGTTTGGAAGCCTTGAAAGATGGTTTAGCAATAATTCAGCATCCTGCTTGGTATACCGGTCTAATTTTATGATGGCTTTGTATAGCTCTAAGCCAAGCTTGTTTAAGTTGATGCTGATTCTGTACTGGATTATTACCCCTTTTGCTTTTAATTTTTTAAGCCTGTTTTTTACTACAATATGGGTTGAATTTGTTTTTTTTGCCAGCTCATTTAAGGGGATTCTTGCGTTGTTGACTATTATTCCAAGGATTTCATAGTCTAACCTGTCAAGCTCGTTATTGATTATTGGGCCTGCAAACTCTGTTGGCTGAGAGAGCTCATTAGTAAAATACATTTTTGGATATTGCTTGACATCAATTAATACATCTCCATAGTTATCAACTATGATGTTATTAAACTGTGAAAATAAGCTATTTTTAAATGTGTAAAATTCAATGTCTGACTTTGCAAATACTGCAAATATTAAATCCCAGCTTCCTGAGAATTCTCCCAGCCAGTAGACCATGCCTGAAGACCTTAATGAGCTTAACAGCTTATTTTTTTCCTGGGGAATATTGCGGAGCTTGAGATAGACCTTGTATATTTTGTAACCCATTTTATGAGGATTGATTGCTGCGTTGAAGCTTGTGATAATGCCTTTGCTTGTTAATTGGTTAATCCTGTATTCTACTGCCTGCCTTGATTTATGGACAATTTTAGCAAGTTTTGTTGATGGGGTTCTGCAGTTTTTATCAAGTTCTGCAAGGATTTTTTTATCTGTCAGGTCTAGCTTTAGTTTAGATATTTCTACCATATTTAGCATAAATGATTATTAGTATATAAATATTGTTATTTATGCTTAAAAATATGGAGGAAGTTTAATATGTCTCTTTAATCACTTCTAAGTAACTAAATATCTACTTGAGGGGTGGTAAGGAGACAAGATGAAAAAAATAGATTTAATTCAACCAAGGCATAATTATGCTTCAAAAGAAGGGTTAGGGCATGTGTATATGCCCACTTCTTTGCTTACTGCTGGGGCCAGATTGATAGATGCAGGAGTGGATGTTGTGTTTCATGATGAAAATTTTCAACCAGCTTCAGTTAGCTCGGATGTTATTGGAATTAATCTGCTGGGAGCACCATATATTCCTGAGGCTATTGCGCTTATGAAGAGAATAGATGGGCAAACCGGCAGACAAAACACTTATGTTTTAGGCGGGCAGGTTGTTTCTGGATTAACTGCTGAGCAGTTTAAACGATTGTTTGGGGAAAGAGCAATTAATGGCAATATTGACAGCAAGCTTACGGGCTTGCTTGGAATCCCTGCTTTAGCTCTGGCTGAAAAAACTTCCCTGGTTTCAGCCTATGAAGAGCTTCCTGAAAATATGCAGAGAGAATATTTAGCAAGAGAAGGCGCATTGCATGTTTCACAGGGCTGTCATTTTAAATGTGATTTTTGCGCTGCTGCAAAAAATAGAACTGAAAGCTATAAGGGTTTTGATGTTTTAAAAAAGGATTTAAGAAATTTTGCTAGAAAAGCAAATGAATTTGGATTAAAAGAATTATCTTTCTATATGTCAAATCTAGATGTTTTTCAGACTCCAGAGATGTTAAATTCTTTTAGCGGAGTTGTTCAAGAGGTTCAAAGAGAATATCCTTTTCTTCCAATAAGGTTAAGAGGTTTATCAACTGTTAGTGAATTTTTAAGGACAAGAGATAAACATAGAAGAACTATAGAGAGTGTGGTTGATGCCGGGTTTCATACTGTTGGGTTTGGTGTTGATGGTTGGAGTCCTGAAGTTTGGAAAAAAATATGTAAAAGACATAATACCCAAGATAAATGTATAGATTCAATAAGGTCTGCGAGAGAAGACTTTGGACTAACTCCTGAAATCTTGATGGTTTTTGGACATGAGGGTGTAGATAATGAAGAATCATTAAGGGCAGCTTATGAAATTGTTCTTAGTATGAAGGATAAGTATGGGGCTGTACCTAGGCCACATGCTTCAAAGTCTTTTATTCCTGGAAATCAGGGATGGAGAGATGCTAAGAATCAGGAGGCTATAGAACTTTTATTGATGAATCCAGAGGCTTTTCAAGCATTGGATTTTACTGCTTTACCTTCTTGGTTAACACACTCTGATGAAAGGTTGAGGGAGTTAGCTACAAAATATTTTGTAAAGATGTGCGAGATTCCTGGGAATACTACCCAATATGTGAAACCAATCACCCCAGATTTAACACCTAAGCAGCGAGAAGGGATTAAGAGATTTAATGAAGGGAGATTTGATAGATAGGTTTACAAAAACTTTCCATTTTCATAAACTAATTTTTTATCAAGAAAGATTTTGCCTTGTTTCATGTCCTTAATCATGTCCCAGTGGATTGCTGAAAGATTTGTCCCATTGCATTCTGGGTAGGCTTTGCCAATTGCTAGGTGGATTGTTTTGTCCTGCTTTTCATCAAAAAGAATGCTTTTGAGCGGCTTGTTAAGCATGGGGTTTAAGCCTATGCCTAATTCTCCCAGTTTTTTGCTGCCTTCATCAGTTGCTATGATTTCCTTTAATAGCTCCTGGTTTTTATCTGCTGTTGCTTTGGTGATTAGCCCATTTTTGAATTCAAGATAGATTCCTGAGACTTCTTTTCCTGAGTAGATTGAGGGGTAATCAAACTTAATATGGCCATTTACAGAGCTTTCAACAGGTGCTGTGAAGATTTCTCCATCAGGCATGTTCCTTGTTCCATCGCCTTTTTTGAATTTTCTTCCTTCTATTGAGAATGAAATATCTGTGGAATCTCCTGTGATTCTGATGTGTTTGCCTTTTGACATGATTTGCATTGCCTTGTCAAGCTTTTTTGCTTCTTTTTCCCAGTCTAATATGCAGGAGTTGAATACATAATCCTCGGTTTCTTCTAAAGAGAGATTAGCATCCTGGGCAAGGGAATATGTTGGGTATTCAAACAAAACCCAGCGCTTTTTTAATCTTTCCTTGTTTATTGGGCCCAGGACTTTCATTCTTTGGGCTATTTTCTTTGGTGGGATTGATGAGAGCTCTTTTGAGTTTCCTGCTCCCCTTATGTTGATGAAGACATCTGTTTTTTTCATCTCTTCCATGGAGATTTCCGGGAAATTGTTGATGTGGAAATCTGTTGAGTGCTTGTAATAAGAGTAATTCATC
>DATDYH010000071.1:0-2521 GCA_035289045.1 Candidatus Nanoarchaeia archaeon | reverse complement strand
ACAACATTTCCAGTAATGCTTGCTTCCTGGAAATAATTTATCCCAAAATAAGCAACAATCAGCAGTAAAAGTATTAAAGATATTTCTTTGCCCTTCTCCATGCTTTAAAAATAACCTGTTTATATATAAATGTTATCTGCACCCTGCATAGCCTGTTATGGTAAGCCTTATAACAAGCTTAATTCATTATTGTTAACTTTAAAGTGGTGTTAAACAAAAAGCTTATAATAATACCAGCATTATTTTGCTATATGTCAGGCAACTCAGGGCTGGAAGGGATTATACATGCAGCAGAAATAAAGCGTTTTTATGAAGTAATCACCACAGATAGAAAAGCATATTTATGCACGCTTCTGCTTAGCCGAAGAGTAACCGAAGCAAGTATATATAGCCAGCCAGTTATAAGCGATGAAAAAAAAGGAAAAACAAGAGAAAACCTTGCTGAAGCATTATCCCGGATGGGGGTTTCTAGAGGTAAGATTATCCTTAGTGAAAGTGAATCAAAAGGTATCGCCCCTAATTATAGAAGGGAAGCCAGAGGGAGATCAGCCCATACAGCATATCTCACAACCTATACTATTGAGGCATATAGAATATGCAGAGAGATTATAAGTCAAGAATAAACCTTGCTAAATACCCAGATTTCAGCTTTTTCAGCTCAAACTTATGCAGGGTAATTGCCTTGACATCTGTTTTCAAATCATGTTTTTCCCTGTCAATCTTATCCCCAAAGCATACAGCTTTCAGCTTGTTCCCTGAAACAGCAGCACTAAATCTTTTAAACAATAATCCTTCAGCATCCTTTAAATAAATCAGCTCTTCAATAAAATCAAACAATAGGTTATCAATCTTCTCATTCTCCAGCTTAATCTCTTTTTTAATCACACTTTTCAAAGAGCCCCTTTCAACCACAACATCAGTAACAGCAATTGCACTATTCTCAAACAGCTCATTTAAGCTCTTGCCATAAACTTCAAACATTACATCAGCTGTGTGTTCTATGATTTTGTATTTCATAAAATGGCTTAGAAAAAGGAAGATTATAAATTTTGCTGAAAATTAACTAAATTCAACCTTAAATGCCCTATTGCTCAAGGCTTCAATCTTAACATTTTTACCAACCCTTGCTCCAAACCTCTTTAATTCATCAGGCAGGGTGAATCCCATAGAATTCCCTATTCTGATAATCTTTCTTTCCGCATCCACAATCTGGTGCATGAGTTTTAGCTCAGCATATTTATGTGCCTGCTCTTTAGTCAGGGTAGAAAAGCCACATTTCGGGCATACCAAAGCATCTGTTTCAAAATGCTCCATTAATATTTTTCTTTCTACCAAAAATTCCCCGCAATCACACCTTATCTTCCTTTCTTTGGCCATGCTGTCTTCACCTCAATAAACTCTTGATGAAACCTTACGATAGCAGTGTAGGTAACATTCTCCTTCCCAAAATATCTTTGCAAGCAGATTTTATTTGGCATTGCACATTTTTGCCCAAGCACCTTGCCAGTTCTCACAGTTTCTTCAATCTTATCTAAATCAAGATTCAGGTATTCCTGCCTGTCAAAGAGGTGTTGGTTGAAAGTAATCTCAGCTTTTTTCCTGTCAAGTTTAACCAGCACATCTTGAATCCACATATCACCACCTTATGTTATAACTCAGGTTATAACTCATATTTAAACTTTTTGTTTCCATAAACTTCAAACATTACATCAGCCGTGTGTTCAAGGATTTTGTATTTCATAAAATAGCTTAGAAAAAGGAAGATTATAAATTTTGCTGAAAACAACTATCCTTTAATATTTCCTATTGGCTTAAAAACAGTCACAGCCTTGGAAATCCCAGCGCTCTCAACAGCTTCAATAACATCTGCTACAGGCTTGTAAGCGAGCCCAGCTTCCTCAGCCAGTCCAGGCATTGAAGCAGCCCTAATATAAATCCCCCTCTTCTCCATATCTTTTTGCAGCTGCTCCCCCCTCACCATTTGTTTTGCCTGATTCCTTGACATTGTCCTTCCAGCCCCATGAATCGTGCTTCCAAAAGTCTCTTCTTCAGCTCTTTTAGTCCCAACTAATAAATAGCTTCCAGTCTCCATGCTTCCACCAACAATCACAGGCTGCCCATATTTTTTATACTCCCCCCACAATTCAGGGTTTCCAGGCCCAAAAGCGCGAGTAGCACCTTTTCTATGAATTAAAACATCTCTAATTTTTCCATCAACCCTGCACTTTTCAATCTTGGCAATATTATGCGCAACATCATACACAATCCCCATCTCCAGCTCTTCAGGGGATTTATTAAGCACTTTGCTAAAGCCTTCTCTTATCTTATGCGTAATCATCTGCCTGTTTGCAAAGGCAAAATTAGCAGAGCTAATCATTGCTTTATAATACCCTTGTCCTTCCTCGCTGTTAAAGGGCGCACAACTTAACTCCCTGTCAGGAATTGTAATCTTATACTTCTGCATAGCCTTCTCAAACTCTTTTAAATAATCAGTAGCTATCTGGTGCCCATATCCCCTGCT
>DATDYH010000070.1:0-3258 GCA_035289045.1 Candidatus Nanoarchaeia archaeon | reverse complement strand
CCATCATGCCAAGAAAAGTAACAGCCATTATCAGCAAAGACAAGTGCTTCCCGAATAAATGCTCAAGAGAGTGCATCAAATACTGCCCAATCAACAGGTCCGGAGGAGAAGGCTTCAGGCTTTCAGAAATAACCGGCAAAGCAGAAATTGATGAAAAACTTGTTTTAGAAGCCCATAAAATCTCTGCAAAAATGTGCCCTTACGAAGCAATTAAAATAGTTAATCTTCCAGAGGAAAAGCAGCAGCCCTTTCATCAGTATGGCAAAAACATGTTCAGGCTCTACACTCTCCCAACCCCCAAAGGCTCAACAATAATAGGAATAATTGGAAGAAATGGCATAGGCAAGTCAACAGCATTGTCCATATTATCAGGCAACCTAAAGCCTAATCTCGGAGATTACCAGGAAGACATCCCTGAAAATGAAATCCTGGAGAAATACTCAACAACCCTGCTTGGCAAATACCTAGAAAAGCTGTTTAATGAAAAAATAAAAATCTCTTACAAGCCCCAGAGAATAGAGCTTCTTCCAAAAGCATACACTGGCAAGGTTTATGAATTATTAAAAAAAATAGATGAAAGAAATCTTTTAAACAAGCTGAAACAAGAGCTTAACTTAGAACAGCTCCAGAACAGAAATATTAATGAACTATCAGGCGGTGAGCTTCAAAAAATAGCAATAGCAGCATGCTTGCTAAAACAAGCAGATGTTTATTATTTTGATGAGCCCATGTCTTTCCTTGATATAACCACAAGGATTAAGGTAGCAGGATTAATCAAGGAACTAACCAAAAATTCAGCATGCCTGGTCATTGAGCATGACTTAACAGCATTAGACTACATCTCAGATGAAATCCAAATCGTTTACGGCGAGCCTTCTGCTTATGGCGTTTTCTCAACCTCAAAATCAGTAAGAAGAGGGATTAATGAATACTTAGCAGGCTACATTCCAGATGAAAATCTAAGGTTCAGGGATTATGCAATCAAATTCTCGCAATCCCCAAAACCGCAGGAGAAATCCCCTAAAATAGCCCTAACCTATCCAGAGCTTGAAAAAACCTATCCTCAATTCTCCCTCCACACTTCCCCAGGCAGCCTGCATAAAGGCGAAGTCCTCGGCATTGTAGGAGCAAACTCATTAGGCAAATCAACTTTCCTTAAATTACTGGCAGGCATAGAACAGCCAGACAAAGGCGAAGTAAAAAAACTAAAGCTCGCATACAAGCCTCAGTATCTAGACAGCAGCATCAACAAAACAGTCCTTGAATTCCTAAAGGAAAAAGCAGGCTCTTCATTTAACTCAGGCTGGTATAAGCAGAATATTCTTGAAAAGCTTGGCTTGCAGTACATTCTCAATAACCCCATCTCAACATTATCCGGTGGAGAGCTTCAAAAAACCCATATCGCAGCCTGCCTCTCCCAGGATGTTGAGCTAATAGCCATGGATGAGCCCTCTGCATTCATAGATGTTGAAGACAGGCTAAAAACAGCAGAAATCATCAAGGAGTTTATAGTTAAAAAGGAAATTACAGGCATTATCATTGACCATGACATTCAGTTCATAGACTACCTGGCAGACTCCATGCTTGTATTTGAAGGCATTCCTGGAAAAAAAGGCTATGTCCACGAGCCAATGGACAAACAGCCAGGCATGAACAAGCTATTAAGCATGCTTGACATAACTTACAGGGCAGACAAAGAGTCAGGCAGAAGAAGAATCAACAAGCCCGGAAGCCAGCTTGACCAGCAGCAAAGGCAAAAAGGCGAGTATTATTATGTTTAAAGCCCAAACCTCTTCTTAAAATAATCCTCTTTATGATTCTTAAACTCAAAAACCTCATTTGCCTCTTTATTTAACTTGTCAATATACTCAAAAAAGCCCTTCTCATCAAAAAGCTTTAACCCTAAGCTTTTGCAAATTTTCTCAATTTCTTTTCTGGCCTTTTCTTTACTAGCCGTGCTATGCACCATTTTTTCAGCTTCAAAATAATAGCTGTGCCCAGGAACTTCAACGAGTGCAAATTCTATCCCTTTATAATCATAAACCCTGCTCTTCCTAAAGCATAACATCCCCTTAGTCAGCCCAATAATCCCAAAAATACAAACAAGCTTGTCAAAGTCACCAATATTTGTCTTTACAGAAATCTCTCTTCTCTGCTCCATCCCGCCAAATTTCCCAATCTTAACAATGATCTCTGGAATCCGATTAGTAACCCTTAATCTTATATCCCTAGTTCGATTAGTTATCTCTTCACCAGGCCGGAAGGTAGAATAATCAATTACTGCCCTCTCCTTAAACTCCCTGAATTTTCCAGATTTCTCAAAGAACCCGACAAGGTAATCATACTTGCTCTTGGATAATAGCCCCCTTAACTCAACCTCAATATTCTTAGCCATTTTACTTTAATTCCAGCTCATCATCCTGCACATACTTAAGGTTATTTTTCAAAGCCAAGCAAGCCTTCTCAAACTCCTTTCCAAGATAAGCAGCATGTCCCATATCAGAAACAAGCCCAAGCTTAATTATAGTCATGTAAATCTTCTGGGGATTATCCCCATAAACCATGTAATCAACAACATTCAGTTTCCCACAATGCCCAGCCTCAACTCTCTTCTTCTCTTTATTAACCCTGATTAGAAAATATCCCTTGCTATCAATCTTAAACTCCTTCCGGTCATCATGCTCTCCCCTTACTTCTTTCATCTTGCTAGTATCCACACCCATAATCAAGCTATCAAAAACCAGTTTAAAAGCTCTTTGATTTTTCTATATTTTACAATTTAAAAATTACAACTGCATCAGAAAAAAAGGTTTTGCAAAATATACTTCATAAAGCTATTTTTAAAGTTTAATTATGCTTATAAGCAAGTTATCACCCAATAACAATATCTTGATATTAAGCAAGATTAAACCACAACATCTTGTGGTTTTCATATGAAATGCCCATATTGTAATCATCCACATTTAAAAGTAATAGACAAGCGCCCTACAAGCAGCTCTGAAATCAGGCGAAGGAGAGAGTGCTTAAAATGCAAAAAAAGATTTACAACCTATGAAAGCATCCAAAGCATTGATTTAACAGTCATTAAAAAAGATGGCAGCAAAGAGCCATTCAGCCGGGAAAAGCTAAAGCAAGGCATGCTGAAAGCACTTGAAAAGCGCCCTGTAACTCTTGAACAAATAGACACAACAATCAACAGCATTGAATCAGAGCTAAGAAAGTTAAAATCAAAGGAAATTCCCTCAAAATTAATAGGGG
>DATDYH010000069.1:0-6021 GCA_035289045.1 Candidatus Nanoarchaeia archaeon | reverse complement strand
CTTTATCTAAGAGAATTCCTTTTGCTGTGTCTACAAATTTTGAAGAGTTGAAAATCTTTTGTGTTGAGCAGGAGAATGCGATATGTCAGATTACACTAACTATATTGGCTAAAAATTGAAGAGGGTCTGAAATAGAAAGGCTTATATACTAAAGGGTATAACATTATACCCAAAAGGGTATAACTGCTAATGCAGTTATTCTTCCTGCTGTTAAGATGAGAGAGATAAATCTGTTAAAAAAGAGCAACCTAGCTGTTGTTGAGATGTTCAGGAAGGATGTTTTTCTGAGCAGAACAATCAGGGGGATTTCTGGAATGCTTAAAAAGCCCTATCCAAAGGTTTATGGGGCTGTTAAGGAGCTTGAAGCTGGGAATATCCTTTCTGTCAGAAGGGTTGGGGGCTCTAAGGTTTGCGAGCTTAGCTTTTCAGAGGAGGCTATTTCAATGCTTGCATTTCTTGATGAGCAGGAGGGGTTCTCAAGAAAAATCCCAAATATTGAAAAGATTCTTGGGCTTAAAGAGATTTTTGATGATATAATTCTTGTTATGGGGAGCTATGCAAAGAACAAGCAAACAAAAGCTTCTGACATTGATTTAGCTATTTTAACCAGGAATGAGGCTATAAAGAAACAAAGATTGCTTGAAAATTTCACATCTTTATTCCTGCCAAGGCTTCATGTTGTTGCCCTTACTTATGATGATTTTGTAAAAATGCTTTTAGATAAAGAGGAGAATTATGGGAAAGAGCTGTTTAAGGCTCACTTATTGTTCAGGAATGCTGGGAGATACTACCACTTGGTTAGAGAGGCGAGAGAGCATGGATTCAGAGCCTAAGCTTTATTTTTTGAGGGCTGAAAATGAGTTTCTTATGGCAAATATAGACCTGAGAGTGTCAACTGATGCAAAGGTGAAGGAAATCCTGGGGATTCAGAAAGAAAAGACTTTTTTTAGTTCAGTAATCACTCATGCTTATTATTCAATTTTTTATTCTGCAAAAGCCTACCTTATTTCAAAAGAGATTAAAACTGAGCCTCCTGAAGAGCATAAGAAGACATATATTGAATTTAGCAAGCTTGTAAACAAAGGGGTTATCAGCAAAGAGCTTTTTAGGCTATATGAGGATGAGGCTTTAAAGGCAGAGGCTCTTCTTAGGATTTTTCGGATTGAAAAGAAAAAAAGAGGATTTTTTACTTATAATATAAAATCAGAGTCCAACCTTCCTTATGCCAAGGAGTCTGTTGAAAATGCGAAGAGATTTACCTCCACTATCAAGGCTATGCTCGGATTTTAGGTTTGGAGCCCGGCTATAAGCTGTATGGGATAACTGAGGATGAGAAGAAGATTATTGAAGAGACCTAAGTTTTTCCCTTTTTATACAAATTGAAAAATTCTGCACATAGAAAGTATAGTGCAATTAGTGTGGGGAGTAAGTAAGCTAAAATTATCGGTGACCCAATCCATTTCTGAAATCCAAACAATCCTTGTACGCCTTCTCCTATGAAATTGGCCATACTAGTTAAAGCAATTATTACTCCCGTTAAAGCTATTATTCTGTTTGATGTGCTTTGCTTTTCTAAAATCTTTGTTTGTTGCTCTTGTATGTGGGTTCGTTGTAATTCCATTAAGTAAGTTCTACCTTGGGAAGTGATTCCACATTTATCTTCACCAACAATTTCGTAGATTAATCCTTTCTCTCCTGCATATCTCCAAGCTTGGTCATAAAATTCTTCGCTTATTTTTAGATTATGGGTCATCATGTATCTTTTAAGACTTATTTTTCCCAATACAAAATTTGGTTTGCTCATTAGTTCTAAAATTATCCTTAAAGTCCCGGGAAAGTCTGCATCAAACAGTTCTATGTATTTTGGGAGTTTTGGTCTATCCATATTTAATCAGTTTTGTGATAATTATAATAACCTTTCTAAATCTACTTTCATAAGAAGGTTATATGACCTAGGGGTAAACTGGGAGATTAATGGAGCTTAAAATAAGTAGAAAAGCTTAAATTTAATCCTAACTTATGGTGAGTATGAACAAGAAAAAATACGAAAAATTAAGATTGACTTTCTTAAAAGCCTATTCTAATGTTCCTGCAAAGCTAAGGGAGGATTCTATTGCAATAATAGATGAAAAGCCTTATACATGGAATAGTGCATTTATAGAGATAAAGAATAACACCCAGCTGGGGGAGAAAATTATAAAAATACTAAATAATATGGGGGTATTATGAAAGAAAAAATATCCAAGGAGATAAAAGAACTGGTATTGTGGAAGATTGAGGTAGATATGCCTCAAAACTTTAGATTATCTATGGGTGATAAAGGGACTTTTAACAAAGAAGATCTTAAGAAGCATGTTGAGGCTGAGGATGAGGTTGGAAGGGCTTATATTAATGTTGAGCTGAAGTTTATAAAGTCCTTAATGAATGGAGAGTTCTCAAGGATTTTAGCAGGATGACAATTCTAATAACTAATCCCAATTATGATGAGGCTACTGGATATTTATTTTATTATACTCATAAGCTAGTTGAGTTTGCTGAAAACAGCGGATTAGAGGTTATTTACTTAAAGAAGCCGAGGCTTACTAAGGCAGAGGTTGATTCCTGCATCAAAAAGAAAAATCCTTCCTTGATTTTGTTTAATGGGCATGGTGATGAAGAGGTTATTTATGGTGATAAAATAGATGGAGTTGAAGAGCCGATAGTTAAGAAAGGAGAAAACCATGAGATTTTAGCGGATAGGCTTGTATATGCCAGGGCATGTTCGGCAGGAGCATCTTTAGGAAGGGTTTGTACTGGGGGAAGGGGGTGCTTTATTGGCTATATAACCCCCTTTAAGTTTTGGACAGACAGGAACTGGTCTGGTAATCCTGCAAAGGATAAGTTAGCTGAACTTTTCTTAGAGCCTTCTAATTTACTTGCCCAGGCATTATTAAAAGGGAACACTGCTAAGGAAGCTGATAGCAGATTTAGAGAGGCTTCTAAGAAGAACATTTTAAGATTGCTGATGAGAAAAGAGCCCGGGGATATGGCTTCTATCATGATACTATGGGATAATCTTAATGGGCAGGTTATTTTGGGAAATTGTGAATTAAGATATGCATAGTAGCTTAATTTTATTAGGTAAATCTTTATAAAAGGTTATTCTATTGAAGGGCTATGGAGGAAATCTGGATAGAGAAGTATAGGCCCAAAACTTTTGATGAGGTCAAAGGCCAGGATGCTATTGTTGAGAGAATAAAGGCTTTTGTAAAAAGCAGGAATATTCCCCATTTATTACTTGCAGGGCCTGCTGGTGTTGGCAAAACCTCGCTTGTGCTGGTTATTGTAAAAGATCTCTATGGCGAGAGATGGAAGGAGAATTTTTTAGAGCTCAACGCGTCAGATGACAGAGGGATTGATGTGGTGAGGACAAAAATCAAGGATTTTGCAAGGACCATGGCTATTGGAGATGTTGGGTTTAAGTGCATCCTGCTTGATGAATGTGATTCTTTAACTTCTGAGGCACAGCAGGCATTAAGAAGAACCATGGAAAGCTACAGCAATAACTGCAGGTTTTTTTTGAGCTGCAATTATTCAAGCAAGATTATTGACCCGATACAGTCAAGATGCAGCATATTCAGGTTTAAGCCATTGGAAAAAGATGCTGTTAGTGAGATAATAGACAATATTGCAAAGCATGAAGGGTTGAAGATTAAACAGGGGGTGGTTGATGCTCTATATGAGATTTCGGGTGGTGATGGAAGAAGGGTTGAGAATTTACTGCAAAGCTGTGCCTCAATTGACAAAAATATTAATCCTGAGCTTATTTACCAGATAAGCAGTGCTGCAAGGCCTAAAGAAGTGCTGGAAATCCTAAAGCATGCTGTTAATGGGGAGTTTATTAAGGCAAGAGGGATTTTACTGGATGTGATGCTTAAGCATGGCTTATCAGGTGTGGATATAATAAAGCAGATGCAGAGGGAGATTCATAAGCTTGATGTTGATGATTGTGTAAAGATGAGGATGATTGAAAAAACCGGGGAAGTTGAGTTCAGGTTAGTTGAAGGGAGTGATGAATATGTGCAGATGGAATCGTTAATTGCGGGATTTTATATTAAGAGGTGAAAATGAAGATTAATTTCAGGTATTCAATGCCTTATGATGAAATGCTTAGCATAATGCGGGGTGAAGAGCTATCTCATTCCCAGGCAATGATTGCCAAAGACTATATTGCAAGGGTTAATGAGCTTTGGGATGGAGAAGGGAGGGAGATTATTAAAGAGATTGAGAGGGCTGCTGGCTTGAGGTTTAAGCAGGATGTTGACTGCTATATTGTGAGTGAGATGGCTTTTGAAGCTATATCCCACCCATTCACATTAAAGATGTGCAGTAATTTTGAGAAGCTAAGGGGAATTTTAGTGCATGAGCTGCTGCATGTGCTTTTTGTGCAGAATGATAAAAAAATCCTGCCTGTGCTGAATAACATGGCTGGGGAGCATAGCTACAGGGTGCATTTTCCGGTGCTGCTCTGCGAGAGAAGAGTGCTTGAAAGATTGTATAAAGAGTTTAAAATAGAGAAGCGGGTTGAGGACCTGGATAATGTCTGGAGGGATGTTAATAAATTATACCCTAAGTTTAAAAATTACCGGAAAGGTGTTATTGAGTTTTTAACTGAAAATGCTGCTTGTTGAAAAGTATAAGCCCAGGGCTTTAAATGAAGTAAGAGGGCAGGAGTTTCCTGTTAAAAGATTAAAGGAGGCTGTTGAATGTGGGAAATCCTGCCTGATTTATGGTGGTGTTGGGAATGGGAAGACTTCTGCTGTGTATGCATTGGCAAATGAGCTTGGATATGAAGTGTTTGAGTTAAATGCAAGTGAGGGGAGAAGCAAAGAGGCTGTGAATAGTGCATTAAACAAGGCTGTGATGCAGGGAAGCCTGTTTAACAAGAATAAAATCATACTTATTGATGATATTGATGCATTAACAAGCAATGACAGAGGGGGGTTGCAGGCAATAACAGAGTTTTTAGACAACAGCTGCTTTCCATTTGTCTTTACATGCTATAGCATTGAAGATGGGAAGTTCAGGGAGCTTAAAAGAAAATGCAATGTGATTGAGTTTGAGCCTGTCAACAGCATTAATGTGTTTGAAATATTAAAAGGGATTTGTGCTAGAGAAAAAGTGAATATTAGTGATGAGCTGCTTAAGGAGATTGCGAGAAGATGCGATGGTGATGTGAGAGCTGGAATAAATGAGCTGCAGATTGCTATGCTTGGCTATGGGGGTGTTGATTTTTCCTATAAAGATGGCCAGTCCGGGATTTCAGAGCTGCTTAATATTGTTTTCAAGAGCAAGAACCCTGAAGCCATCTTAAAAATAATGGATAGGCTGGATGTTGAGCCTGATGAAGCTATGCTCTGGATTGATGAGAACCTGCCTCTGGAGTACAAGCCTGAATGCCTGGAAAAGGCTTATGCTGCATTAAGCAAGGCTGATGTGTTTAAGGGAAGGATAAGAAAGAGGCAATATTACAGATATGTTATTTACCAGAAACTGGTCATGAGCATGGGTGTTGCTTTGGCAAAAGATGAGAAGAAGAAAATATTTACGCCTTACAAAAGGACTTCAAGGTTGCTGAAAATCTGGATGGCTAACCGGAAGTTTGCTTTAAGAAAGAGTGCTGCTGAGAAGATTGGGGAGAAGACGCATATGTCCAGGAAGAAGACTGTTCAGGAGATGGCTTTTATGGGATTTTGTAAAGAATATAAGGATTATTTTGAGCTTAGTGATGAAGAGATTGGCTGGTTTAATAAAAAGTAATCTTGCAGAACATAAATTTTTATAAACGAACCCTTTTTAATAAAAAGCGTTCACGGAAAAAGGCTGACAACTAAGCCTGTGTTAATAAAAAGCGT
This sequence comes from Candidatus Nanoarchaeia archaeon, assembly GCA_035289045.1. Taxonomy (GTDB): domain Archaea; phylum Nanobdellota; class Nanobdellia; order SCGC-AAA011-G17; family GW2011-AR20; genus DATDYH01. The sequence goes on along the minus strand of DATDYH010000069.1, from coordinate 127 downwards.
TCACGGAAAAAGCAGGGTAACTAAGCAGGTGTTAATAAAAAAGTTCATGAAAAACAAAAAAGAAATGAGGTGGGGAATATGCAGTTAAGTGAAATAGCGCCAAGGCAGGGAAAAATAACAATAGAGC
>DATDYH010000068.1:0-5838 GCA_035289045.1 Candidatus Nanoarchaeia archaeon | reverse complement strand
AAAAAACTCTTGTTTCTTTTCAAGAGCATAAACAACATGATTTTCAGACTTTGAAACTCTATGAATCATTATCATATTTCTTATATAGTATGTGTTTATTTAAAATGCGCTGTTTAGTAAACTAGTTACCTCTCCACCCCCTCACACCACCCACACCTTTCTTCAGGGCAATCCCCATTCAGCAAAGCAACAGCCTCCTTAAACACCCTCTCAGCATTCCCCGCATCTACCCTTCTTTTAACAAGCCCTGTATCAAAAACAACCTCTCCATTATCCAGCACCCTGTTTGGGACATAAAAAAGAAGGAAAGCAAAATCCTCTGTTTTATACCCATTCTTCCTTAACAAAAAATTATAAACATCCAGCTGCAGTTGGTAAAAGTCTGCAGTTTCTTCTTTCAATGCAAATCCTCTTGTCTTAAAATCCAGAACAATCAGCTTATCATTTTTAACAAGTAAGTTATCAACAGCCCCAGACAGCGCATTTCCATTATCTTCAAACCTGATTCCTTTTAAGTTATTTCTCCACGCTTTCAACAGCTCTTTATTATCAAACAGCCTCATCCCTTCGCAATCATTACTTTTGCATATTTCAGGAGGCAATTCTTTTTTAGCCATAAACCTGTCAAAATGCTCTTTCAGTATTCTGTCCATTCCAGCAGGCAGGGAAGGAAAAATCCCGGCAGGCCTCTTCCATTTCTTGTGCTTATCCAGCCAGAAGCACCTAGGGCATTCTTTCATTAAATTCAATGATGAAGGGGAAAGTTTATACATTATCCCTCCGTATTAGCTTTATCAGTCTAAGATAATTCTTCTGAGTAAACTCAATGACTTTTCCAGCATACTCTTTATCCATGGTTGTTCCATAATAAAGTATCCCATTTCTGAAGAACCTTATCTGGTTAACAAACTGAACCTCATTTTCAGTAAACTTTAGTGTTCTCAAATAAGAAACCTCACTCTCATGCGCTCCAAGACCAGAAGCATAATACCCCTTGAAAAGCATTTCTGCCCTAAGTAAGAATATCATAATGTCATAGCAGTATTCAACATAGTCATTCGCATTTTCATTTTTCACCCCTATTTTCTCCAGATACTCCTTTAATGAACCCATCTTTCTCTCAGATTCAAGAATCAGGCTTTTTGCCCGTTCTTTATCAATAGTAACTCTTTTAACAGTCCCTTCTTTTACAAATTCTTCAAAAAGCTTTAAGGGCTTCATAACTCCACACCCCCATGAAGAACAACACCGTTTAATATATTGTTCTTGAGGTGCTTATTGATGCCTGCCAATTTGCTGTAAAAGTTTATATTTATTTTCCTGTTGAGCATTTCTTCATATTCCCCCAGTTGTAGAAGCTTATCTTTTCTCCCTATAACTGCAAAATCAATATCTGAGGTATTCGTATCTTCACCTCTTGAATAGCTTCCAAACAAGACAATTGTTCCTCCTGCTAATTCTTTGTGCAGGTAATCTGAAAGCCCGGAAATGTATATATTTCTGAGATTTTCAGCTCTTTTAAGCTCAACAGCTCTTCCATCATCCCTGTTAAAAGAAATAAAGTTAATTATTTTGATTTTCTCAACATGAACAAGCGCATCTTTCTTTAAGCCTTCTAAAGAGTTCGCAATTGCTGTTGGGGAAACTTTCAGCATTTTTGCTAGTTCTCTCTGGCTGAATCTTTCACCCGCTCTCATGCATAAGAGTGAAAATATCTCCTGCTGGAGAACAGTAAACTTTAATTTATATATATCCATTTTAGTTTATACATATAAACTTAAGTTTATAAACCTTTCTAATCTCTTTTCTTTCTTGTGGTTCTCAAGGGTCCGTTTTTTCGCGAACCTTTTTGCTAAAAAGGCTCAAGGGGACCGGTGGGCACCCTTATCCTTCAGCCCTCGTAATCCCCACATTTTTAACCAGCATTTCAGGAACATACCCTGGAACATCTGCTTCCCAGCTTCTTAACTGCTTATGCTCCTTCCCAACCTTCTCAATATTTCTTAAAATATTCAGCATATTATCAGAAATCCTTATGTTCTTAATGGCCTGCTTAAACTCCCCATTCTCAATAACAAAAGCAGCATCTCTTGGGATTGTTGAAAAATCCCCGGTAGCGTAGTTCTGGTACCTTGTATACCAGATATTTGAAACATACAGCCCTTTTTTAATCTCATTAATCCTTAATTCATCAGCTCTCCCTTTTTCAAGAACAATATTATACGCACTAGGGCTAATCAGCCCGGCATTCCCTGTAGTCTTTGTTTTATGCCTTATTGCTGTTGAAGTATTGTGCAGGTAAGTTTTCAAAACTCCATTCTCAATTATATTATTCCTTTTAACAGGCACTCCCTCCTCATCAAATATTGCTGAATTAAACCCATTAGGCATGTTCCCATAATCTCCAATAGTAACCTTCCCAATAGTTTTTCCAAGCTTCCCTGTTAAAAAGCTCAAGCCAGCCTCAACATTTGCAACCGAGGCATGCTCAGCAAACTGGTTCATAAAAGCTATTGTAGGCATGGTCCCTAAAACAACATCACACCTCCCAGCAACCCCATCAACAGGATTAGCACTCTCCTTAGCTAAAGTCCCTGCCTCCTCTCCAGAATCCTCAACCAGGAGCTTATCCAGCATCCTTGAGCAGGTATTGCTATGCCCGCTTCCATCTTTATAAAAAGCCCTTAAAGAAAAATAAAGATTAGTAAACTCCTCCTCTTTTTCAGCATTATTGCTCCCAACCAGGAATATCTTCCCAACAGTCTTGTCAAACACACCATTGCACCTTTCAGCATTCTCAAGTGCTTTATTAATCCCTTTTCTGACCAAATCCACGCAGTCCAAATCAATAACTTTTTTATCATAGCCCTCATCAAGCTTCTCATAATTAAAAGGCCCCTTGGCAATCCTCCTGTAATCTTTATTAACCCCTGTATGTTTTGCAAAGTTCAATATCTTACCAATCAACTCATCCGCAGAGCCTTTATCCATCTTTTTCAAATTAGTAAAAACAAGCTTCCCTTTAAAGCTGGCAAAGACCCCCATATTCTCAATAACCTCGCTTCCTGTCTTCACAATCTGGTTATTTGAGAACTTAACATGGCTTGCCTCAGCACACCCGTATTTAACCAAAACATCATCAGCCTTATTCTTCAGTAATTTATCCCTGACATAATATGCTATTTCCATTTTCAATTCCTAAGTATTCATTAATTCTCCTGACTTTATCAGGATGAGAAAATCCAATCTCCTTATTAAACTTATTTATATTTTCTTTTCCAGCTAGTTCTACAACCCAATCCGCAGAAACCCTGTCAAGATAAAGGGTTACTCCTCTGCATCTCAAGGAAGATTTAATACCAAACTCCTTTAGAAGCTCATATTCACCATTCAATAAATTTGGGGGTTGCCGAGACACAATAGTTTTAATATACTCAGGCAGAGAGTTAAATGTTACCCTCTTAGTGTAAACAAGAGTAGAGGTAAACTCCTTAGGCAAGCCTCTTAAAGCAACATTTCTGCCAAGAACAATCTTTCTGCTTGCTTTAGTGGGAGCATGCCCTTCATCATCAAATATCTGAGTTAAATACGCCTTTTTGTATTTTTCTCTAGCATAAATAAACTGAGGTATCTTGGGGTTTAACAAAATTTTATCCCCAAAAGGAACTCCAAGTTTTAACAATAAGCGCGAGAGAATGGGATGAAACCTAAGTTTCCCATTTCTAATTTCCCAAGGAATTCCAGGAATGAGAGCTTGCACATTTTTCAATATCTTCTCTCCCAAAAAATCAGTATTTGCATAAAACGGATGCTGTTTTTGATTATTCCCATCAGAGAGAAAAGCCCCAATTAAAATAGTTGATTCTACTCTATCGAGATTAATAGGAAAAACAGCCTTAAAAAGGAATTTACTCCCCCCAATTGATAATATATCTTTATTATAGTCATTAAAATCAAAAGAAAAAAATTGTAAAATCTTCTTTAAGGTAGATATTCTAACAGGTTTTCCTTTAAGTAAGGAATAATAAGAACCTGTACCAAGCCCGCATGTTTTGAACTCTGTATTAAAACCTATCCTCTCTTTAAGAGCCTTGGCCAATAGCTGAGATTCTTTTAATGAAATCTGGATTAATGCCTTATCAGAATGCTGATACCAGTGAAACATCAAAGGATAACTAATGCTATACAGGCTATCCAAATTGTTTAGGCTTAATTCTTGTTTTAGCATACTATGCCTCTCCAGATGCTCTTTTGAATAGACTATTTTCCTTGCATAGCCTTATCAAGAGCTTTTTGAACAAATCTTGAAAGATTAATCGCATTTTCATCAACCCATTGAGCTTGCTCTTTCAAGATTGTAATGGTCTTTTTGACATATTCTGATTTTACCATATGATACATATGATACATACTAGTATATAAACATTTTGGAATATTTAATTAAAAAGATAAAAGGAAAGTTCAGTATTATTTCATATGTACATTTCTTAAACGCATGTGAGGGCCACCAAGAAATACAGGTATACCTTGTTGCGGCTCCCCTTTGCCGCAGCTTGCAGCGCTAAACTCACTCTTCTTCCCAATCCCATCAACAGCTCCCCAGAATCCAGGGGTTGTAATCTCCAGCACAGGTGCAACAACAGGCTTGGTAACCTCTCCTTTCTCAATCAAATAAGCCTCGCTTCCAACATATTTCTGGTGCCATCTCTTGTCATCAATATTCCACTCCATAAAGCTCTTTAAATAAATCCCTTTTTTCACATCCCTAAACAGCTCATCATCATTATGCTCCCCAGGCAAAACAAAAGTGTTTGACATCCTAACCAAAGGCTCTTTATCATACCCATTAGCCCTTGCCCCCCCATTGCTCTTCATATTCATCATAGCAGCAGTCTCCCTGTTATGCAGGAACTCATTAACAAGCCCGTTCTTCATCAAAATCTTCCTGCGAGCTTTAACACCTTCATCATCATACAAGTAATATCCAAATCCTTTTTCACAACAAGGGTCATCAGCTATGGTAACAATATTGCTCCCAATCCTCTTTCCAATATCACTTTTTTTAACAAAGCTCTCCCCTGCCTGAGCTCCTTCTCTTCCAAAAATCCTGTCAGCCTCATAAGGATGTCCGCAGGATTCATGCACAGCAATTCCAGTAACCTCGGGTCCTGTAACAACATCCATAATCCCAGGCTTAATCTTCTTTCCATACAGCAAATTCTTCTTTAAAGCCCTAAGCTCTTCAGGAACCTTTTTCAACAAATCCCATTCTTTCCAAAGCTCATATCCCCCGCATCCGCCATATTGGTAAAACCTCTGGATGCTTTTTTTCCCAGCACCAATAGTCAAATAATAATAAGCATTAACCCTTGGTATCTCAGATTGAATCCTGCTTCCCTCTGAATTGACAAAGTACTTATAGTTCAAAGCATCACTTAAATGCAATAGCCTGCTTTTCGCCCCTCTAACAGCCTTATCAAGCTCTTTTAGCTTGCTAATCTTGTCTTCAGGATTCTGCTCCAAAGAGATTTTCTGTTTAACCTTATAATTAACCCTGTGCATCTCCTCATTAGACAATTTTATCTTTTCCCCAATCTTGGAGGCATTCCTTGTTAACCTTAAAGACTTTTCAACCAATGCTTTTATCCTCTCCCTGTCAAAAACATTCAGGTCAAGAAACCCAAGCGTATTATTCACTAAGTATCTTGCTCCAATCCCCCTGCTCTCATCAAAAGCACTAACCTCCAGGACCCCATTTTTCAGGGAGAAAACACTCCCTTTTTCATTCTCTAATCTAACCTCAGCATACTCAGCATTATTCTCCTGCAATAGCTTCAA
>DATDYH010000067.1:0-3444 GCA_035289045.1 Candidatus Nanoarchaeia archaeon | reverse complement strand
CTTTGCCGGTTATTTCTGAAAGCCTGAAGCCTTCTCCTCCGGACCTGTTGATTGGGCAGTATTTGATGCACTCTCTTGAGCATTTATTCGGGAAGCACTTGTCTTTGCTGATAATGGCTGTTACTTTTCTTGGCATGATGGTTGCTAAGAATTGTAGTTAATAAGTGTTTTGTGCCAGATAAATTTATAAGTTTAGCAACCTTTTTAGGGGTGATGAAAATCAATGACTTGATATTTAGAGAGATTAGTAAAAGGGGCTATGCTTTAGAGAAGGGAATAAGAATTTGGAATATTGCTGATTCAAAATTATGCTATTTAACACCAAAACAGGCTCAAGGCTTTTTGGATTTAAGCAAAACAATTGATTACAAAAAAGGAGTAATAGATAAAGAAATCTCTTTGATTAAAAAATATATGGGGGATTGCATAAAAGAGTTACCTAAAAATTCCTGTAATGTTGTTGATTTGGGGTGTGGTGATGGGCAAAAGGCCTCTTTGTTTATCCATCAATTAGCAAGCAGGATGAAAATCAGATACTGCCCTGTGGATATTAGTTCTTATATGGTTGAAAAAGCTGCAAAAACTATTCGGGCCATGAATGTTGGGGAGGTTTTAGAGTTTAAATGGAATATCTCTGATTTTGAGAATTTAAACAATATCACACCGCTTTTTAGGGATGCTGGATTTGAAAACCATTTTATGCTGCTCTTAGGAAATACGCTTGGTAATTTTGACAGGGAAGATGTTCTGCATGGAATCAGAGAAAGCATGGGTAAGATGGATTTGCTGCTTATAGGGAATGGGCTTGTAAATGGGCAGAAAGACTGGATAAAAGCGTATAAATCTCCTGCTATAAACAAATGGCTTATTCAGATACCTTTGCAATTGGGTTTATTAAAGAAAGAAGTGGAATATGAAGTAAGGTTTGTTAACTCAAGAATAGAAGAGGTTTATAGAATTAAGAAAGCACGGACAATCAGGCATTTAGGGAAAACTCTCAGCTTTAAGAAAGGGGATATTATAGTTGTTGTAATCTCCTATAAATATACTAAGGCGGAATTTAAAAGGATGTTAGAAAAATTCTTTAATAATGTAGAGCTATATACTGATAATGAGGGGTCTTATGCCCTTGCCCTTTGCAAAAGATAAGCTTATTCATTAAAGAGCTTATGATGTTTCAACCCTTCAATGTTCCTGAGCTTTGTTTCCTTAAATAGGAAATTCCTGAATGAGTTGTTAATTTTTACTCCTGACCTTTGAAGCCCTGAGCTTAACTTGCCATAAAGCTTTTTTCCTTCTTTGTCTAAGTCCGTGAGGATTATGCAGGATTTTTCTTTTTCAGCTATTTCTTCTATTATTTCCGGGATGGAATGTTTGCTTAGCTCTTTGATGTTTTTTATGCCAAACTGGCTTAATGCTTGCTTGTCTTTTTTGCCTTCAACTATGATTAATGTGTTGGAGGCTTTCAGCTTTTCAATAGAGGAGCTTAATTCCTGCAGAAGCTCATTGTTGATGCAATGTTGCATGCTTTTTATAATAATAGGGGGTTAATATGCCTTTTGGAAAGCTTTTTATCCCTCTAACAGATTTGCTCTTTATGATAAGGTGTGAATTGTGCAAGAGCCTTTCTTTAGGAAAGAAAGCCTCGGGAAAGAAAAGGTGGAATAATGGTTAAGTGTGAGTTATGTAAAAAAACAATTGATGAGACTTTTCTGGGAAAGCTCATTGGAACTTATATGATGGAAGGGAGGAGGAAGAAGGCTGTGTGCAGGGAGTGCCAGAGAACTAATTCTCTGGAGGAGATAAGGAAGAAGTTAAAATAGGCTTATGCCCCAGTGGCTTAACCTGGTAGAGTATCGCTTTCGTAAAGCGAGGGTTGCAGGTTCAAATCCTGCCTGGGGCTGTTTAATTGACCAGCTAAGTGTTACTTTCTTAAAGTAGTTATGAATAGCAAGGCTTTTAAATGGTGATTTTTCTACATAGTTTATACATAAACAAGCCTTTTTTCTTTACAAAGAAAAACGCCTTGGAAAATAAAGAAACAGAGTGTGAAAAAGTTGCAGGAAAGAAAACTGAGAGATGAAGCAGTTTGTCATTACAAAAAAGATTGCGAAGCATGGAAGCCAGAGCATTATAGTTATACCAAGAGTTCTTGAGAATGAGCTAAAGCCCAAGACCGTTGTTAAGGTTACTTTTGATGTTGTCAGAGAGGCTGGAGGGGAAGATGAGTGAGGCTGGTTCTTTGGAAAGAGAAGAGAATGAGCTGATTGATGTATTAAATTATGTGCTAAGGGAAAGAGGTTATAACAATCTAAAGGTTGCTAACAGAGAGGGAAAGCAAAGAATTGTTATTGCTGGTGACTGGGGGATTAATGGCAATACAATGAAGAGATGGATTAAGGTTGACAGAATTCCTGAGGGTGAAAATGCAGGAAGGCTGGCTGCTAAAGGATATGCTACTGAGAGAGATATAGGGGTTTTGCTTGGAATTAAGGAACCTGAGAAACACTATCTTACTAAGGTAGTTGATTTTATTGATTTAGGAATGTTTGGTTATGGGCTGGCTTCTGGTGAGGATGATTTTTCTGGGTGCAGTTCGCTTAGTAATTATACTGCGAAGAATGGACCCTTAAGCCAGAAAGAATGGCTGGACTTGGTTAGCCAGGGACTTATTGCTGAAAGGTATCTTATTGAAGGGACTGGATTATTCCATAAAGATGTTAAGCCGGGTAATTTTCTTGTAAGAGGAGTTGATGGTGGATTAGAGATAAGATTAACTGATTTTGTTATTGCAGGGAAAATAAAAGATGCTAGAGAGAGCTTATTGCCTAGTTTTGGAGGGCATATAGTTACTGATCCTTTGCTAATGGGGTGCTTTACTGGGAAAAGGAGAGCTTATGGAGAAGATTCTGAGATTTACAGCTTTGGCAATACTTTACTTTATGCTTTACTCGGGAGATTTTGCTTTGATTATAACTCATTTAATAAAACTGCTGTGAGCTGTAAAGGGGGTGAGGATTTACTTAGGGATGGGATGCTTGATGCTGATAGGCATAAGAGGGTATTTAAAAAAGAATTAAAAGAACTGCCTAGATGGGCGAGAATTTACAGAGAAATGTTAACTAAGTGCCTGACTCTGGAAGAAAGTGAGAGGTATGGGAGCTTTAGAGAGTTGCAAGCGGATTTTGAGAATGTTTTAAACCCTGGATTCTTTGGGAGGTTAAGATACTCTCTTGGGGCTAAGATTGGATCGGGTGTGTTGGTTGCTGGGCTTGGTGTTGGGGGATTCTTCTTTGATAGATATTTTGGGAAGACAGCTGATTTAGCTTCAAAAGAGGAAGAAAGAATTTCTTGTTTTGGGTCTGAATGGAATGGGAGAGACTTGGGGATAGGGAATAACTATATGGTGGCTAAGGTTAGTGCCCACCTTAAAGGGAATTATGA
>DATDYH010000066.1:0-2986 GCA_035289045.1 Candidatus Nanoarchaeia archaeon | reverse complement strand
GTGCTTTGATGCTTCTTCTTCTGGATAATGCTCTATTTTGATTGTTAGCTCTATTACTCCCTTTTTTAGTGGCGAGGATGCTATTGAATAAGCTTTTGCATGTGCTGGATTTTCTTTAAGGGCTAACATGACAAACTGGCCAGGGAGAAATGTGAAATTGCTGGGCGTTGCTATGCAGAAAGTTTTTACATCCTGACATTCTTCTGTTATTTTCAGGAGCTTTGAGGTTAATTGCTGTGGCATAGAATAAAACAAGAAGAAGGGTTTTTATTGCTTTTGCTTCGGGCAGTAAGGAAAAATAAAGAGATTAAACTTTTATTGTATTCCTTCTTTAGTAGAGACAAGCTTATAAATCCATTTGATTTTCCATTTTCATGAAAAGAAGGCTGTTTGGAGCTGAGACTGAATTTGGGCTTGAATGTTCTAAAGATGCTGAGGAAAGGCTAACTGATGGGAAGGTTGGGGTAAAAGAAGACCCCGCCTATATAAATGTTGCCAGAACACTGCCTGAGTTTCTGGAAGAAAATCCTTTAAGTGTTAATGATTTTGACTCTTTGTTTTTAGAGAGATGCAAGAATAGAGGAAGGCTGCCTGAAGGGATTGCTGAAAGAGTTGTTGATGGCTATGGTAATTCTTGCAGTTCTTACCCAGCATTTGTATTATTTTTGCAGAATGGTGGCAAGTTTTATTATGATTTGGGCCATACAGAATGTGCTACTCCTGAATGTGATAACTTAATTGAGCTGGTTGCTTATGAGCATGCTATGACCTTGATTTTTGATGGAGTTGTTAGAAAATTTTCAATGGCTCATCCTGAGAAGGGAGTTCTTCAGGGCTATAAAGACTGCACTGATGGAGAGATGTTCTGGGGAAGCCATGCTAATTATCTTGTTGAAAGATCAGTATTAAATGAGAGAAGGCTAAAATATCTTATCCCGTTTCTTGTTACGCAGCAATTATTCACTGGCTCGGGTTATGTCAGAGATAAAAGTATCACACCTGGATTCAGGGAGTTTGATAGTTTCTGGGAACTAAGCCCGAGAGCCAGGGCCATTAAAATGGTTCTTGGTCCTGAGACAACAAGGAATAGGGCAATAATAAACTCAAGAGATGAGCCTTTTGCTGATAGGAAAAAATATGCAAGGCTTCACCTGATACACAATGATGCAAATATGCTTGGCTATACTAATTTTTTAAAATTTGGGACAACACATCTTGTGTTGAGGCTGCTTGAAGAGATAGAGGAGTTTGATACCTCTGTATTAGTTAACCCTGTTAAGGACATACACAATGTTTCACTGCATCCCCATCAACCATTAACTTTTAATGGTGGGAGAAAGATGACTCCTATTGAAGTCCAGAGAAAACTTTATCTTGAGCCTTATAGAAAATACCTTTTTGGTGATGATGAGCAAAGCGATAATGTACTCAGACTTTGGGAGTTTGTCCTTAATGAATTAGAAGATTTAAGAACAAAACTTCCTCTCAGCCTGGTTGGGATTGCTGATTGGGTTACCAAATATGAGTTTTTATCCCAGTTTATAGAAGCTGATAAACTTGACCCTTCAAATGAAAAAGACAGGGCGAAGTTAAGAGGGTGTAGTAATCTATACCACAATATAAGTGTTGATGCCGGGCTTACATATACAAGTTTTAGAGGAGAGAATTACAAGCCATCCAACCCTGCTGAGGTGCTTAATGCAGCATTTAATCCCCCTTTGTCAACAAGAGCAGGAATAAGAGCCTTTCCAATAAGGTTTTTCCCGGAAAGAATAAGCTCGGTTGACTGGAACATGGTTGTTTTTGATAAGGGATTTCCTAAGCTAAACCTGACAGAGTGTATTTTTGCTGAGCCTGATGAACTTAGGGAGCAGTATAGCAACCCAGAATTTGAAGGTTTTAAAAAATATTGCTATGACAGAAATATGCTTGAGATAAATAAGTTTTTGAAGTACGTAAAAAAGAATTAGTTTTTTCTTGTAGATTTTATCAGTAAGTAAATTGCTATAACTATCAAAACCCCTGCAAAAAACCATAAGCCATAATGGGGGTTTGATACGATTGATTCTCTTGCTATTGATGGAGCTGATGCCATTAATCCTTGCTCAGCTGATTTTTCCATGCCTAGGGATGCCTGTTCTGGTAATGGCTTGATTCTTGTTGAGTATTCAATTATTAATGATATAATGGCTGAAACACCTATGAATGGAAGGAACCTCTTTAATTCTTCTTTTAGAAACGCTGTTTTTGGGACTATGATGATTAATTTTTTAGCTACCTTGTAAAGAAGGATTTTCTTGCCTCTTGATGACCAGAGAAAATGCTTTGTTTCTACTAATCCTGCACGCTTGAGATTTTTTAAGTTGTAATCTATTGTTGATAAGGGGATGGCTAACTCTTTTGAAATTTCCTCTGCACCTGCCTCTTCCTTACTGCTTAGGTAATCCAAAATCCTGCGAGCTGTCTTATTCGCTATTGATTCTGCTACTTTTTTTGACTGCTCATCTTTCAGGTTTAATAACAGGTATTTTTCTGAATCTGGCATATTTTTCAGTTATTTTGCTGGTTTTTAAATCATGAGTATAGCTCCAATCAGGGTTGAACCTAAAGAATTATTTATATACTGGCTTGGATTATTGATTTTAAGATAAAATGAAAGGAAAAATCATAATCGGGATGATTGGGGTTTTGATAATTGGTCTCTTGATTATTAGCGGGTGTAGTTTTGAAAGCTCCCCTAATAAAGAGCCTTTTGGGGACAGCAAAATAAAGTGCAAAGATGGAAGGATTGTTCCAATCTCTGGGGGATGTGATGCTGAGGTTCCTGACGAGAAGCCTGAACAGATTTATACAATAGATGATTTTGCATCAGAATGCATGGACGGGAATTATGAAATTTATGCAGAGGTTATGGAAAAATACAAAGGTGGGGATTGTGAGTGCCCTGAAGGTGCGCTTTGTGGTTTATGCATTCCTTTTGACAGAT
>DATDYH010000065.1:0-2747 GCA_035289045.1 Candidatus Nanoarchaeia archaeon | reverse complement strand
TCTTGGGTCAATAAGATTTAGTTTTTGCAGTAGCCTTGGATTGGGAATTTTCAGCCTGATTATCTCAAGGTTTCCATCTATTTCATGTTCTTTTCCGCCCCTGAGCAGAGGGGTGATGACTGTTACTTTGTTGTTTGATTTTAATCCGTCTGCAAGATTTACCAGGGCTGTGCCTAACCCTGAGATGATGTTTGGGGGGTATTCATGGGAGATTATGCAAATGTTCATAGAAGCCATGTAAAATAAGGATATTTAAAACCTATTCTTTGTAGAAGAGAACCCTTGAAAGCACTGATTTGGCTCCTCTTAGGATTTTTCTCAGGTCACTCATTGTCCTTATATTCTGGAGATTCTTCAGGATTATCATGGGGGAGGTGTAATAACCAAGGTACATTTTTCTTACTGCGCCTTCTAATTCATGGTTATTCAGATAGCGGGTTTTTAATACGCTTCCATGAGTGCCATCCAGGTCTGTCCATGAATTCAGCTTTAGCAAGCCTTCTTTTTCAGCCTGTGCGTAAAGCTCTGTTCCGGGGAATACTTCTGCCAGTGCAAACTGGACATAGTCTGCTCTTAGCTTAATTGCGAATTTTAATGTTTCTTTTATTGTTTCCTTATCATCATCTGGCAAGCCAATAATAAAGCTGCCTGTTGCGTACATCCCTGCTTTTTGTGTAAGCCTTACTGCATTTATTGCCTGCTGCAATGTAATGCCTTTTTTTATGTTGTTCAGGATTTTTTGCGAGCCTGATTCAAATCCATAGAATATTTGAGTGCAGCCTGCCTGTTTCATTTTTTTTAACAACTCTTTGTCAATATTGCTTACCCTGGCCATGCACATCCAGGGGATGTTTATTTTTCTCCTAAGGAGATCATAGCATAAATCATAAACTCTTTGCTTATCCACAATAAAGGTGTCATCATCAAAGTAGAGTTCATCTACTCCGTGGTTCTTAATCAGGTATGCAATTTCATCAACTATGTTTTTTGTTGTTCTTGCCCTGTGAACATGGCCAGTCATTGTCTGGGGCCAGATGCAAAAGGTACAACGGGAAGGGCAACCCCTGCTTGAAAGCATCAATGCTGTTTTTTTTCCTGAATAAAATGCTTGCTGGTAATTTGCAATTGGAAAATCCTCCCGGTCTGGAAAGGGAAGCTTATCCAAGCCAAGCTCAAGCGGTCTTGCTTCATTTATGGTTATTTTTTCCCCTTCCCTGTAGGTCAGGCCTTTAACAGGCTTTAATGAGCTTTTTTCTTTCAGCTTTTGGCACAGCTCTAATGCTGTAAACTCAAACTCATCCCTTATGCAGAAATCAACAAAATTGTAATTGCGCATTATTCTCTCGTTGAAATAATTTACATGGGGGCCTATAAATGCAATTTTGCAACCAAGGGATTCCTTTAACCTTTCTGCACATTCAAGGTCATAAGGGAGAGATGGTGTGGAGATTTCCATAAAGATAATGTCTGGACCATAAGATTTTACAAGCTCTACGAACTCCCAGATGCCAAGCTCTTTGTCAACTGCGTCTATCCCTATTGTACTGAAGCCATGCTTTTTTAGCAAAGAGGTAAGATAAGCCAGGAAAACCGGAAAAGTCATGACTTTATCCCCCCTCCTATGGGGCCAGCGTATATTGCTTCGGGTGCCATATCCTGGACCAGGCCATGGTGGATTAGATACGATGATTTTCATATTAGAATGGAGAATAGTAAAAGTTTTAAAGGTTGTTAGGGAGCTTTTGAACAGGTTTTGCTTTGGCTTTTAGCTGATTAACGAATCATTTAAATAGCATTCCATATGGATGTTCTCTATGAGAATCAATCAGATGACTGGGAAGGAGCAGGCTGCTTATAACCTGGCTGGGAAGATGCCTGGGTTTTTGCTAAAAGCTGTTATACCTAGTGTGAATAATATACGTGTTAAAAGGCTTAATAGCCTTAAAACCCCCTTAAATCTTGTTTTCTATGTTACTGACAAGTGCAATGCAAGATGCGAGCATTGCTTTTACTGGAAGAATATTAATAAGAAGGGTAATGAACTGGGCCTTGAAGAGATTAAACATATGATTAAAAGCCTTAAACACCCTCTTGAGCTGGTTATCCTAACAGGTGGGGAGCCTTTGTTAAGAAAAGACTTATATGAAATCTGCGATGCATTTTATACAATAAACAATACTGAAAGGATTAATGTTGCTACAAATGGCTTCTTTGCTGAAAAGATAATTGAACTTGCTGAGAGCTTAATGAAAAAGCATCCTAAAAAGAAGCTGAGCATCTTAATATCTGTTGATGGGCTGGAAAAAACCCATGACCGGATAAGGGGTGTTCCAGGAATATACAAAAGAGCAATTGAGACTGCTAAAAAGCTTTCAGAAATGCAAGAAACATATAAGGGCTTGACCGTATTTATTAATACAACAATCTTTAAGGCTAATTACCACCAGCTGAAAGAGCTGAATGATATTGTTAAGGGCATTAATGTTATACACAAGTTTAATGTTTTAAGGGATAATGCTTCTGTTAGGGATATAAATCCTGCCATGCTTAATGATTTTGACCCAAAGAGTTCTGTTCTTCCTGAGTTTGATAAGCTTGAAGAAGCCTATACGCTAATCAAAGAGCGGGCAGAAAGCCTTCCGGAGAGAGTGGAAGCTTTAAAAATCAGGTATTCAATAGACATGCTAAAAGACAAAAAGATGATGGTAAGGTGCCTTGCCGGGCTGACTGATGGTGTTGTGTTTGCA
>DATDYH010000064.1:0-4463 GCA_035289045.1 Candidatus Nanoarchaeia archaeon | reverse complement strand
AAGACTATATTTTTCCTCACCATTAAGAGTGTCAAAATTATTCATGAGGGGCTTGCTTTTCAGGAGATGCAGGTCAAGCACTTTATAATCAGGCTCTCGCTGAATATGATAAATCATTCTTTTCTTAGCTATGGCTTTGCTCATCATCACCTGGTAAAGGGGGTCTGTTGAGAGCCCCTGCATAAGAGCATCATGGCTGATAATTATAAGGTGGATTTTAATATGGGTTTTTTCCTCCAGGCTTTTTTTCAGGGAAGATTCATGCACTTCCTTATTGCTTATTACTAAAACATCTATATCATTGAAGTGAAAGCCTGGCTCTAAGAAAGAGCCTGTGATGATGATGTTTTCAGGGCTTTGAAGCTCTTTCTCTATAATCTGCATTATTTCAAGAACAAGCTTTATCTTAATAGGCTCAATGTTTGTTATGCTGTAAAAATAAGGTTTTTCTTCAGGCCTTTCAGCTTCCAATGGCTTTAGAATGACATAGCTGCCTGTATAAAACCCATTTCTTTTTTTTGGCAGGTATACCTGGTCCATTCTGCTTCCCTTGCTTATTTTTGCCACTATTTCCATATTGCGTAATATTGCGTAATACTATTTAAGCTTTTTGTTTTGTGCTTTCTGGATTAAAAACAGCTTATTAAAAACCGCTTATGAAAAACAACCTGATTTTTCTTATCTTAGCTACCCTTACAAAAAAAGCAGGCTTACAGATTTGCAAGGGCAATCTTAGCTGTTCAATAACCTCTTTAGAAAGGCTTATATATGGTAATAATACCATAATTCTATGGTGGTATTAACATGAGGAGCAAGGATGTTATAGTCATAAGACAGCTTATAGAGAATAGAAATGAGGAGTTAAATATTCTTAAAATCTCCAGAGGATTAAGAATGGATTATAAGAATGTTTATGCTATTATAAAGAGGCTTGAGAGGGAATCGCTTGTCAAGCTTGAAGCTTTTGGGCAGTCCAGCAGGGTTAAATTAATCTCACAGGTGCACCCGCTTATTTTTGAAGCTGAATACCAAAGAAGGGAAGACTTATTAAAAGACAGGAATCTTGGGGTGATGCTTAATGATTTTAAAAAGGGGCTAAAATCAAAATGCTACACGCTTCTTGTTTTCGGCTCTTATGCAAAGAGGACACAAACTAAAAATTCAGATATTGACTTAATGTTCATTGTTCCGGATGGAAAGGAAGAGGTTTTTGAAAAAGAGGCTCATAGGATAGCAGGGTCTTTGCCCCTGCCAATACATTATTTAGTGTTTTCTGAAAAGCAGTTTTTAGAGATGGTTAATACCAAGGAGCCTAATGTTGGCAATGAAGCTTTAAAAAACAATATTATTTTACATGGAATAGAAATGTATTATGAGATGATATAAATGATGGATAAAAAAAGGAGAGATGAAGCCCAGAGGGATTTTGCACAGTACCTGCAGGATGGGCTTTTTAAAACGCTAAAATTCCCCACATTTATGCCTGTGCAATAAAGAGGGAGAATAGCAGGATTAAAACAGTTAATGATGAAAGTTAAACAACCCAAATTTCCTTTAAGGCTTCTTCTACAAAAAGTTTTGTATCTCTTAGTACAAGCAGCACCCTGCTCTAAAAAATGCTCTCTGGGCATACCAGCTTTAGGGATAGCCTTTATACACACAAAAAGATCAAGATTTAGTGCTTTAAAGATTTTACTACCAATATTTAGCAAGAAAATTGAAATGAGAAGAATACAACCACAAACAATATAAGATAACTGGCTACATTCTGAATATGAACCCACAAAGAGACAGGGGATACCAGTTAAACCGAGAACAACTAGAAGCGGTCAATTTTGTAAATGGAAATTTGCTCATTATTGCGAGCGCGGGAACAGGAAAAACTACAACAATAGTTGAAAGATATGCAAATTTAATAGAAAATCATGATTATAAGCCTTCTGAGATACTCATGACAACATTTACAAATAAAGCAGCAAAAGACATGGTAAAGAAAATTCTGAAGAGAACAGGTATAGAACCTCCTTATGTAGGAACAATGCACTCGCTATTCCTGAGAATCTTAAGAAACCATGCTTCTTTGATTTTACCTAGCCCGAATTTTACCATTATAGATGATGCTGATAAGAGAAAGATTCTGAAAGAGATTATTTTACATGAGAAGATTGAAGCAAAAGGCGATAATGTAAAATACTTTTTAATATGGATAGGCAAGTTTAAGAATCGTGGAATCTTAGCTGAAAACCTGTCTTCAGAAAAAAGCCTGGATGATATGAGAGAAGAAGGAGTCATTGAAGAGGTTTTAGATGATGAAATTATTAAAATAGACCCGACCTTGAGAAAATATGTTAACAAAATATACAAGGAATACGAAAGAGTATTAAGGCAGAATAATCTCATAGATTTAGATGATATACTTCTCTTAACTTTAAGAATTTTTGAGAATAACCCTGAGTTAAAAGGGATTTATTCTCAAAAGTTTAAGGCAATTATGGTAGACGAAGCTCAGGATTTAAATATAGTTCAGATGAGAATATTAAAACTTTTACAAAAAAATAACCTTTGCCTTATTGGTGATGATTGCCAAAATATTTATGAATGGCGCGGATCATCAAATGAGCTGGTATTTGATTTTAGCGAGAACCAGAACAAGATATTTTTAAAGGATAACTATAGATCTGGCCAGAAGATTATTGATGCTGTAAACAAGGTGATTAATGCTGTCACTTTTAAGATTGACAAGCAATTGAATTGTACAAGAGAGCATAAAGGTGAAGTTGTAATCGAATCGTTTTCTGATGCTGGGGAAGAGATTGACTTTATTATTGGCAGAATTAAGAAGTTATTGAACAAAAAAATTTCAAGAGAAGAAATTGCTGTTCTGTTCAGGACTAACAGGATAGGCAAGTCTTTAGAAAGAGAGCTAAGAAGAAACAGAATACCCTGTTATCTTTCTAAATCCAGAGATTTTTTTGAAAGAGAGGAAATAAAGGATATCATGGCTTTTCTTAGATTGAAAATAAATCACAACTCTATAATAGACTTTAGGAGGATGGTAGGCCTTTTAAGTGGAATAGGGAATGTTAAAGTTAGTAAATTTGTGGCATTGGCAGAAAAACATAACTGCTCTTACAAAAAGGTTTTAGACTTTGGCAGGGACTTAAGATTGAGTGAAGCATCTTTAAGAGATTTAATGAAACTAAAATTTGTTATGAGCAGCCAAGAGAATCCACTTACATTGTTTTTAAGGGGTTTCGGTTACATCAGCAGCCTAACCAAAAAGTATAGCCATGATCCTGAAAAACTGAATGATAAACTTGAAAATATAAAAACCTTTGAGGAATTGTATGAGGGGTATGAAGGCAATGAAGAAGGAATTAAGGCATTTCTAGATGGGTTAATGGAATTAGAGAAAAAAGAGAAAACAAAAGATAAAATCACGCTAAGCACGATACATAGTGCTAAAGGCTTAGAATGGGCATATGTTTTTTTAATGTCGTGTAATGAAAGGATTTTACCTTTCTATATAAACTCTTTGGAAAATACAAAAAGGGATAGCGAACTGAGATTGTTTTATGTTGCAATATCAAGGGCAAAGGACAGCCTTACTATCAGTCATTATTATGAAACTGAATGGGGCAAAGAGCTAGAAAGATCACATTTTTTGGAGATATTAGATGAATGATTAATATATGGTTATGAGACAAATGTAAAAAAAAACGCTTTTAACTCTTCCCATGCCACCACTAAAACTTCCCGCATTTATGCTTCTGTAATAAATGGCAGAAGAATAACTGGCTTAAATCAAATTGCATATTCTCCTAAAATTGCACCTGAGGCATCTTCTTAAGTCATCTGTTTGCGGGAAACTCTCTTCCTCAGCAATGTTATTCTCCTTGTCAGCAAGCATGCCCTGCATCTCCTTTATGCTTTTTCTTATATACTCTTTTGTATGCTCTATGGTTTTTCTGTCAATAAGGAACTCATCTTGCTTGTCAATGCTTAGATAGTATCTTTTGACCATGATTTTTGAAATATCAAGCCCAAATTTCTGGGTCACATAAAGGGCGTAACACGCTAATTGAAGCCCAACATCCATATCTCTTTCTTTCCCGGTTTTCCAGTCATAGATGATGATGTTATTCTCCCCGTTTTTAATCACAAAATCCATGCTCAGGTAGATTTTTGTGCCTTCAAAGTCAAATGAAAGAAATTCTTCCATGGAGAGCCATTTTGAGACATCCATGGACTTAACTTCTTTTAGAATCTCTGAGTTGTAAAAGTTTGTTACACACCTCTCTCCAAGCCTGAACAGCTCGTCTTGCTCTCCTGCTGTAATCGTGGTCTTATGCTCATGCTCAATTAATCCTGATTTCTTTGGAAACTTTCTGTATAAGCCTGATGCTGAAAAATCATACCTTTCCTGCAGCTCTTTGGTTAGTAATAGAAGCAGGGTATTTAGA
>DATDYH010000063.1:0-5520 GCA_035289045.1 Candidatus Nanoarchaeia archaeon | reverse complement strand
TCTTCCCCTCGCTGTTATTTGTAAACACAAAGTGCCCGTATTCAAACGCAATCTTGCCAGTGTCAATATAATCTGTTTTCAGCTTATACATTATTATCTGGTCATAAAAATTCCTTGTCGCAACCTCTGAAAAATCCCCATATTCCTTGACAAGCACTTTTGCATTCTTGTCTCCAAGTATTGTAACCCTGTCCTCAGGTTTTAAAGTAGTAGAAGTAACAGCCCCTCCTAAAGTGGTTGTTGTAGCCCCCAAAGTAGTGGTTGTTTCCCCTGTTGTAGTTGTTACAGCCTCATCTTTATCGCATATTTTATTGCCATTCTGGTCCAGGCAGCAGTCAGTTCCATAAGGAATATATGGCTCATTGCAAACAAGCTTTACTTTACAGGCTGCAATTAATAACAAGCTAAAAACCAGCACAATCAATATTCCTTTTCTCATATTTAATACAAAACTTAATTCTTATATAAATCTTTCTCCAGCCAATTATTTTATTCTGTCAATCACCTCTTTAATAATTCCTGCAGCAGCATCAGGGTACCACTGGTTCATAAACTGGCTTGGCTCAACCTCAATAACCAGTTTATCTCCTGAAAAAAGCTTCCTTCTTGGCCCTAAAGCAGTGCTTCCATCAAAAGTATTCTCTAAGGTAATCCTGGGGCAGGGAGCATTCTTTAATACATCATTGCACGCTTCCAGATAATTCCCAGCAGTAAACTTCTCCTCTAGCCTTTTCACAATATAAGGCTTGGCATATTTCTTTATGACTTTCATATCTCTAAAAAACACCTCTCTCACATTCAGGCTGAATTTATCCCAGTTAAATTCTCCATACCTCCGTATAGCCTCAGCAATCATTCTCTGGGTTTCAAAAAAAACAGCTCTCTTATAACCCTCTTCAACCCTCTTAAAGAACCCCTCATACTTCGCATTAACACCAGGTATTACATCATATACTCTTTCCTGCTTAATCCCTTTGCCAGCAAGCGAAACAAAATCCATGATTCCCGGCAATGATTTCAGCCTGTTAAACTGCCTGTGCACAAAAACTATCTTATCACAATCCTCAATCTCTCCCCAGAATCCCTGGTAAATCTTCAATCGTTCATAATAATCCCCCTCATCCACAGCAACCCAGCCATATTTCTTCTTATATTGTGTTATGGTCTGCAGGTCATTATAATTTTCAAATAGCTCATAATTCTTTAAAGCCAGTTTCAAAGGTGGAATATCCCGGTTAAAATCAATCCCCCATAATCTTTTTCTTGAAACATTGCCAATAACCAGCTTTCCCCCAATCTTTTTCCACAAAAGGCTTGCAGTTGTTTCAGAATTATCATCTCTTGAAGTTGTAATCTCTAAAGCAGGCCCGGAATGCGGGCAGACAATAGCCAGGTCTCCATCACCATAAACAGTAAATCCTTTTTTAAAACTGACTGCCATGAGGCTGTTAAATAAAAAAGCTATTTAAACTCTCCCCTTAATTAGTTTTTATGGAATTTAAGGAAAGGTTCATTACAGCATACAAAGGCATAACAAACATTAATGAGTTTCTAAGATACTCTTTAAAGCCCTTAAGAAAATCAATAAGGGCGAATACACTAAAAATAAGCATCCCTGAGCTAAAAGAGAGGCTTGCTGATTTCAAATTCCAGCAAGTCCCATGGGTTAAAGAGGGCTTCTGGATTTCTGGCGAAAGAACAGACTTGGGAAACCTTCCAGAGCATTCTCTTGGCTATTTCTATGTCCAGGAAGCAGCCTCAATGATTCCTCCATTGGCTTTGCAGCCAAAACCAGATGACATCATTCTTGACATAGCAGCTGCTCCGGGCAGCAAAACCACTCAAATAGCAGCCATGATGGAAAATAAAGGGGTAATAATTGCAAACGACATCACTCATACAAGATTAAAATCATTAACCATCAACCTGCAAAGATGTGGAATAAGAAATTGCATCATAACTTTAATGAAAGGGCATAAATTCAATATTAAAGCTGATAAAATATTATTGGATGCTCCCTGCTCAGGCACAGGTGCAATAAGGAAGTCGTTAAAAACAATCAGGATCTGGAACCAGGAGGCAATTAAAAAATTAGCAGGCCAGCAACGCCAATTGCTCCAGACAGCTTTCAACTGCTTAACAGAGCAAGGCACTTTAGTCTATTCAACCTGCTCTATAGCTCCTGAAGAAAACGAGGCAGTGGTTGATTTTTTATTAAAAAATAACCAGGATGCATATCTTGAACAGGTTAATATTCCAGCATTAAAAACCTCTCCTGTTGTTCTTGAATATGAAAAAGAAGCTTATTCTCAAGAATTAAAAAAATGCATCAGAATCTGGCCCCAGGATAATGATACAGAAGGGTTTTTTATTGCTAAAGTTAGGAAAGCATAAGTTTTTTCTTTTCCACCTCTTTTCCTAATGCATCCCTTATCTCCCTTACCTTCTTTTCATTTAATTTAAGGATTATGGACTTGCATTTGACTAAAACTTCCGGAGCCCTTTTCACCATTGCAGCATATTGCTCATCAGGGACTTCCCTGTTAACATAATACTGGGTATCTGTTCTTGCCTGCAGAGCATCCTCAAAAAATTTGATTTCTTCTTTAGTAAAGTATGCGCTAAGAAATTCCTTTGCAAATGCTAAGGTACAAGAATGAATCTCACATTTAATTCCTATTTTCATAAGCAGGGAATATACTGCAAAATACATTGTATAATAAGCAGTAGCAATCCTCCAGTCTTTAATTGTATTAATTCTTAAAGATTCTAATGCCTGCTCGGATTTCAGGAGATATGCATTTGCTAAGTTCTGGTTAGGTTCAACAAAGCTCAATCCTTCTTTTTTGCTTAAGCACCACATAATCTTACCCATTCAATATCCTCCGCACTAACTCCTCAGCACCACAAAAAACAACATGATTATTTAAAACCTCTTTAATCAAAGTATCTTTTTTCAGTTCTTGGTAAAACAAAGGTAATGGATAATTCTTAATGCTCAGATTAATGCCATAAAGCTTTCCTATTTGCTCTGTTTTCTTTCTATCATAACTCCCTGCAATAAAAATATCCATATCAGAGCCTTTTTTTTCTAAGCCTTTCGCATAACTCCCGAAAATAAGGCCAATACCCTGAATAAATGGGGTTATTTTTTCAATAACCTCCTTGGCTAAAAGCTTTTTTTCAAGAAAAGCTATTTTCTTATATTCTTCTGCAAAAATAAGATATTCTTGGGCAGGATAATTGTTTTTTAGCTGATAAACTTTAATCTTGCCTCTGATTTTGGATTCCAGCACCCCTTTCCCTTCTAAATCCTCCAGTATAAGCTGTGCTGTTCTTGGGCTTATTTTTAACAGCCTTTGTAGCTCTCTAATGTAATATCCTTTATCAAACCCCCGAGTAAACGCGCATAATGCCCTAAGGTGGTTTTCAGTTATGTTTATTTTTTCATACATATGTATTCTTTATAATACATTAGTATATAAATGTTTTGCTTCGGTTAATTTGCCCCAGGACAATGATACAGAAGGATTTTTCATAGCAAAAATTAAGAAAGAATAAAAAAACCAGGAACTAAGCCTGAATAACGCACTCATTTGGAAGTCTATACAATCCAGGTTCAAGATCAGTTATTTTTAATCAGCCTGTTCTTCAGCAGGTTTAGCTTATCCAGTTTCAGTTCTTGTTTCAACACCCCCAGGCATTCTTGAACTAACAGGCTCCCATCTCTTGCTGCCAACCCTTTTTATATAGAGCGCTGCATGCCCCCATTGAATTGACGGGTTATTTGCATAACTAACTAACCTTTCTCCCCACCCCCTACTAACCATAGGAACAACCTCTCCAACAAGAGTGTCATTATAATGATGTATTATTCCTACACCATATTGTTCTTTTTCCACAGCATGCTCTTCTTTAGTAAGTGTTGTCATTTTACCACCCTATTAAATTAAAATAACCATGGCATAAAAATTTATAAGCTTATCTAGCTCCCTTCAATAATCTCAACAGCTTTCCTTATTGGGATTTTGTTTACCACAACCTCTTCTTTTATCCTCTCAAGCAAATGCTCTTTTTTGTTCTGGATTAAGTGCAGCTCAATCTTGTTAAACAAAGGCTTGACTGATTTTAAGGCAAGCAGGGCAATTGCCAGGGCATCTTTCTGGTGCTTGTCCCTGACTAATTTAACTTTATTATCCCTGATGAACTCATTATTAACCTGCCTTTTTCTCTTAACCCTTAAATTCTCTTCAGGCACATACACAGGGGCTTTTAAAGCGCCTGCTACCTTCCTTACAAATCTTGGGCAGGGATTAACATCAGTTCCAACCAATATAATCCTCCCATGACCAGAAATCTCTCTTATCAATAATTCTATGTTAAGCTTTTTTGAAGAATTTATTTTAATAACCCTTCCCTCAATATCAATAAGAGCATAGCTCTTCGTTTCCCCAGGGTCTATCCCAGCAATCAGTAATTTTTTGTTTTTAACCACCCAAGCATAATAAGAGATTAATCAATATAAAGATTTCTAAACTCACTTGGTTTACTCTTAATAGTGTGTCTATAAGCAGAAAGGTCTGACAATTTGCCAGAAACAATCCTGATTTGCTTATGAGGCGCATAAATCCCCATAACAAGGTTATAATTTCTTATTGCCTCCTCTGCAGGGTGTCTGGATTGTTTAAGCCAAAAAAGAGAGGTAAGTAATCCCCCTATAGGAGATGTTAAATTCCAAATCTCCCTTGACATAGTATCCCAGTCTGTTGTCTCAGGCAAGGGTTCTTTTGTTCTTTCCTGAAGAATAATAAAAGGAGATCTAAACTTATTTTCAGAACCCCTGAAACTTGTTCCTACCATCAAAATTAATTCTATTGGATTAAAAGCAGACCCAACAAAAGAATTCGCATTTCTAATTGAATTCAAATAACGCAAATCATTTGGGCTGGGGCTAAAATCTCCATTCAGAATTTCTTTACTCGGATGTGTATGAACCATTATTGCATAAGCCAAACAGATATCATCTTCTTCTTCTTTTTCCAAAAAATTCAGATAAGCGTCAACTCTTCTATCATGATCCTCAGATTGTGGGAAATCAATAGAAACCCTCTTTGAACTGTTCTCTTGGTTGTATCTCTCTAACCAATCATTAAATTGGGATAATCCATTATCATTCTCTATTCCTAGATAGCAACCAGAAATTATCTTTTGCCCTGTTTTTTCCTCAATCCAGAGCCTTGCTGATTCCTGATTCATAGGCACAAACAGGTTAAGTCTTTTCTCACTACCTACCAAAATTTCTAAATTATCATAAGCCAGCATATCTGCAGTTGGACAATAAGCCAGCTGAAAGCCTGCCTCCACCCCAGTTTCACTCATGAATTTAACAACAGCATCTAGCCCAGATAGGAAAGCTTCGCTTTCTAACTCGCTCTTCCATCTGTCTGCTGTGAATTGCCTTAATCTCCTTTTAGCCATACTTTTTTCTTTATTCCC
Source organism: Candidatus Nanoarchaeia archaeon (assembly GCA_035289045.1). Taxonomy (GTDB): domain Archaea; phylum Nanobdellota; class Nanobdellia; order SCGC-AAA011-G17; family GW2011-AR20; genus DATDYH01. The sequence goes on along the minus strand of DATDYH010000063.1, from coordinate 24 downwards.
CAATTTATAAGCTTTTCTATTTTT
>DATDYH010000062.1:0-3056 GCA_035289045.1 Candidatus Nanoarchaeia archaeon | reverse complement strand
AGATGACAGCGCCAACAGAGTTCATGCTTCCTCTTAATGATTCCCTGATTGCTGGAAGGATCTGGGCTGGGCCCCGGTGGATTGCGTCTTCGTGAAGCTTCATGTCATGAATTGTGACTTTTAATTTCATGCAAGGCTCTTTTGCCAATGGGCCTTCGCGCATAATCTGGTCAAACCCATCCATAACCAGTTCAATAACCTCGCCAATATGGACTATGCCTCTTGTGCCGTCAATAAGAACATTGCCGTTGTAGATGCACCTGACATTTCTTGCTATTTTTGTATCATAGCCGCATTTGACAAATTTTGGATAAATATCCTTATCATTTTTCTTGATTCTGCATTCTGGGATTTCGCCTGCCTTAATTGCCTGGTAAACCTCTTCTTCCAGTGGCTCAACAGTCATGTAGAATTTATTGTGCTTGTTTGGGGACTTGCCTTCAAATTCCCTGCCTTTTTTCTCTAATGCTTCCCTGTAAACAACAATTGGGGGAGAGGTTATAATGTCAAGCCCTTTTTCTCTTTTAATCCTGTTTTCTATAACCTCAAGATGAAGCTCGCCCATGCCTGACATAAGATTTTCCCCGGTTTCTTCATTAATTTTTATGAAAATTGATGGGTCTTCCTTGCTTACCTGCTTTAGCACTTCAACCAGCCTTGTTAAGTCTGAGGCTTTTTTTGCTTCAATGCTTTTTGTGACAACTGGCTCAAAAATATGCTTGATGGCTTCAAAAGGCTCTATTGGTGTTGATGATACTGTTTCTCCTGCGTAAGCATCTTTTAACCCAACCACACCAATGATATTTCCTGCTACAGCTGAATCTACCTGCAATCTTGTTGGGCCTTTGTAGATATTAACCTGCTGGACTCTTACACTTCGCTTAGCCATGTTCATATAGACTTCCTGGCCCTGCCTTATAGTGCCTGAAAATAACCTTCCTGCGGCTATTTCTCCAGCGTGCTTGTCAACAACTATTTTTGTTACAACAAATGCCACAGGGCCTGCTGGATTACATGACAATAAGGACTTGCCTTCTTCGCTTTCTATATCTCCTCTCCAGATTTGTGGGACCCTGTATTTCTGGGCTTCAACCGGGTCAGGATGATGCTCAATGACCATGTTAAGGATAACATTATGAAGAGGGGCTTTTTTTGACAATGGCTGGTAATCGCCTGTTTCATATGAAGTTATGACATCCTTAAAATTAAGATTGTGCTTTTGCATATACGGGAAGCTTAGGGCCCATTTATGGAATGCTGAGCCAAATGAGACCGAGCCTGTTGATACATTAACCTGCCATTTTTCCTTGTATTCTTCAGGAGCGATTTGCCTGATTAATTTGTTGACATCACTGATTATTTTGATGAACTTTTCCTGCATAGCCTCTGGGGTTAATTTAACCTCTTTGATTAGCCTGTCAACCTTGTTTATAAAAAGAACTGGCTTAACCCTTTCCTTTAATGCCTGCCTTAAAACTGTCTCGGTCTGGGGCATGATGCCTTCAACAGCACAGACAACAACTATTGTGCCATCAACAGCCCGCATGGCCCTGGTTACATCCCCGCCAAAATCTACATGGCCTGGGGTGTCAATTAAGTTGATTAAGTAATCCTGGCCATCCCTTGTGTGAATCATGGAGACATTGGCTGCATCTATTGTTATGCCTCTTTCTTTTTCATCTTCGTGGAAGTCAAGAACTAATTGCTTGCCTGCAAGCTCTTCAGAAACCATGCCTGCACCAAATAATAAATTGTCTGAGAAGGTTGTATTATGGATAACTATGCCCTCCGCAATAAGATTATGGTTATCTGGAACAGTAAAATCATAGACTGTTTCCTCTTCAACTTCTTTAATCTCTTTAACCTCTATAAAGGCTATATCCTCATTTAACAGCTTAGAAACATTCTTTTCCTGCTCTAACACCACCTGCATTTGTTTGAACTTACTGAAAGTCAGGATGCGGTTATTTACAGGGATATGATCTGAGATTAAGCTTCCTGTGCAATGCTCGGTTAATACCCTGGCTTTGTCAGCTTTGTATTGCAAACCAAACCCGATTTCATTAATAAAATTGCTGATTGATTTTCCTGTTAAATAAAGAACATCATCATTTTCATAAATAACTGGAATGCACCCGAATCTTGGCAAGAACATTTGTAAATCATTAATCATGTTTTTGCTGGAAGATGTTAAAGAGACTGCCCTTCTTGATTTTTCTACAGTTCCATCTATATCAAAATAACCTTTTAGGAATTTAGAGGAATATCTTTTATCTGATCTTAAAACAAATTCCGATATTCTTACATTCCTGCTTTTATTTTTTTTAGGATAGTCAAAGACAGAGTTCAACACCTCTACAAGAGTTTGATTGGTAACAATTTCCGGAGTCCTATCATATTTCCTGAAGGTCAGGCTTATGTTTAAATCATTACAAATATTAATAAACTTCTGCCTTAGGCCCTCTTTTCCGACTATAAACTTTTTATTATGACCATCCCCGATAAATAATCCTGCTAAATAAAAAAAATCCTCAAAATTTTGTGGGAGTTTCATTGGATTTGAACTTTTTCCTTTTTGAGATCCTTCCCTATAGACTATTGAATCTATATTGTTATATACCTCTTCAATAGACAAAGAGAAAGATTCTGCTAAGTTTAATAAATCCTTCAATAGGTATCTGTTCTGCCAAGCTCCATGGTAAAAGGAAGTTTTCTTTATCCCGCTTTTTAATAAGCTGGCTATCTTTTCTAATCCCTGCTTTAAGATTTTATCTTTTACCAGAATTCCAAAATCTTTGTTTAATCTTATATAAAATCTTTTTGTGGACAACAGGTTTAATATTTCCTCCTTAATGTTTAAACTAGACTCTGTATCTAATCTCCTAGAACAAACAATTCTATCCCCTAATTTTAAATCTCTGGCTTCTTTTTCAGAAAAATCAAGATGTTCTATTGTTATGTATTTATGCTCGGGGGTTGTAGAAATAGCAAATCCATTTCTTAATCCAATTTTGATTAACCTCCCACCTGCTAATTTCCATGCAAGATCTATCTGC
>DATDYH010000061.1:0-12484 GCA_035289045.1 Candidatus Nanoarchaeia archaeon | reverse complement strand
AAATAAATACAGCCCTATAACTATTATTGCTCCTGTGACCTCACAAAATGTGGAGAAGGTTTATCCTGTGGAAGTTTTTTTGCCTAAAAGGATTTCGGGGCTTAAGGAAGATTCAAAATTACTGCTTAATCATATAAGAGCCGTGGATAAGAGAAGATTGGTTAAGAAATTAGGAAGGCTTGATGCTGGATTAATGTTACAGGCTGATGAAGGGTTAAGAATAAGCCTGGGGCTGGTTGAGATAAGATAATGCTTTTTTTGAGCTATTTTTTCTTTTTGATTTTTAGCTGGTGAATGCTGTTTGGCTTGGTAGTTGGAATTTGTTGGACAAATGCTATTAGAATTAAATACTGGCAGGAGTTAAAGACTTAGAAAGAGCAAGCTTCTCTTTTGGGCTAATTTTCCATAGATCCAATGTTTGGCTTTAGGATGAGAGAAATACACGGCTTTACTCCCCGGATTATTGCAGATATTGCTGCCAGCTCTTCATCAGATAACCTGGCTGTTAAACCTTTGGTCTGGGTTGTTTTAAGAATTAATATCTTAGGACTGGCATCTTTGATAATGTCTGCCAGGCTGAGAGCTGCAGCTATATAATTTCCGCCTAGATGAGTGTAAATCAAGTTAATGGAATTTTCTCCTGGGAGGCAGATTATTCCATAGATTTGATTGGTAAACTCACCCTTGTAGAGTTCGCAATAAGGTTGTCTTGCGATTTCTTCTTCCATAAAATTAGCTATACAGAAAGCTATTTAAGGTTATTTTTTTGAGCTATTTTTTTCTCTTGAATTTTTCCTTAATTTTTACTGAGAGTTTTTTTGATTTTTTTTCCAGCTTTTCCTGGGCCTTGAATGTTGGGAATAGCCCTGGGGAGTTTGAGATTTGCCCTGGAGACCTTTCCCTTGTGCCAAACTCATTATAATGGACTAAGAATTCAATGTGATGCCTGGTTGAGGATTGCTCTTCTTTTGAATAGCCTAATGGAATGATGATATGAGGGGTTACACCAGGCGGAATCCCGAGTATTGTGGAGACCTCTTCATGGTCAAATGCCCCGACCCAGCATGAGTTAATGCCTAGGCCAGCTGCTGACAATAAGATGTTTTCTGCTGCTGCTGAGCAATCCTGGATTGAGTAGGTTTTGGCTTGTTCATGATATAACTTTTCTAAATCAGAATCAGAAGAGCAGATGACTATGATAACAGGTGCCTGGGCGAGCCAAGATTGATTAAATGAAGCTTTGGCTAGTTTTTCTTTTTTGATTTCATTTGTTATGATTATGAATTTGAATGACTGAACATTACCTGCATTAGGTGCCCTGATTGCTGCCCTTAGGATTTTTTCCAGGGAAGCCCATGATACTTGCTTGTCTGTAAAAGACCTTGCTGAAAATCTTTTGTTTATTGCTTCAAGAGTTTCCATTGATAAGGTTTAAAAGTAGGATTGTATTTAAAGCTTTTTATGCTGTATAAAGAACTGGTTAAGGTGTATGAAGCACTGGCTAAAACAAGCAAAAGGCTTGAGAAAACTGAAATTATTGCTGATTTTTTAAAAGAGGTTAAAGAGGATGAGCTGCAGGCTATAATTTATTTATTAAACGGGAATGTGTTTCCCCTGGATGATGACAGGAAAATCGGGTTTAGCTCAAGGTTAATGATTAAGGGAGTAAGCCTGGCTGCTGGTGTTGGTGCTGGAGAGCTTGAAAGAAAAATGGCCAGGGTCGGGGACCTGGGGAAAGTTGCTGAAGAGGCTCTTGGAAAGAAAACACAGGCAACATTGTTCAGCAAGAGCCTTACTGCTGGTAAAGTTATTGAGAATATAAGAAAACTTGCCAGCCTTGAGGGCGAGGGGACTGTTAACAGGAAGATTAACCTTGTGGTTGAGTTATTAAGCCACTCAAGTGGGCTGGAAGCAAGGTATATTGTGAATACTGTTTTGGAAAAACTGAGAGTTGGGATTGCTGAGGGAATTATAAGGGATGCGATTGCCAAGGCTTATAATGTTGATACTAAGGAGGTTGAAAGAGCTGCTGATTTAGCTGGAGATTATGGAGAGATTGCTGTGCTAGCAAGAGATGGAAGATTAGATAAGGTAAAACTTGAGGCTGGGAGGGCTGTTAAGTGCATGCTTGCCTTGATCGGAGTGGATTTTGACAGCGTGTTTGAAGCGCTTGGGGATAATGTGCAGTTTGAGCAAAAACTAGATGGGTTCAGGCTGCAATGCCATTTCGATGGAAAAAAATACTGGCTGTATACAAGAAGAATGGAGAATGTTACCAAGCAATTTCCAGATGTTGTTGAGCATGTAAAAAAATATGTTAATGCAAAAAGCTTTATTATTGACTGCGAGGCTGTTGGCTATGACAGGAAAACAAAAAGATATTTGCCTTTCCAATCGATTTCCCAAAGGATTAAAAGAAAACATAATGTGCATGAGATGGCTGGGAAGTTTCCGGTTGAGCTGAATGCGTTTGATGTTGTTTATTATAATGGGGAGAGCTTAATGAATACTCCTTTAGAGAGAAGAAGAGAAGTGCTTGAGAAGATTATTAATGAGAAAAAATGGGAGATTATATTGACGAAGAAGCTGGTTAGCAATGACAGGAAGAGAGTTAGTGATTTTTTTGAGAATGCCTTGAGAGAGGGGCATGAGGGGTTGATGGCTAAAAAACTTGATTCATTGTACAAGCCTGGAAGGTATGTTGATGGGTGGATGAAGATTAAAAATGTGCTTGAGCCTTTGGACCTGGTTGTTGTCAAGGCTGAGTATGGGGAGGGGAAAAGGGCTGGGTGGCTGACAAGCTTTACTTTGGGGTGCAGAGATGGGGGAGGGTTATTAGAAGTTGGGAAAGCCAGCACTGGTGTAAAAGAGAAGAATGAGGGATTAACTTATAAAGAGATGACCAGGCTGCTGAAGCCTTTGATTGTAAAGCAGAGTGGCAAGGAAGTTAGTGTCAAGCCAAAGGTTGTTTTGGAGGTTGGTTATGAAGAAATCCAGAAAAGCCCGAGCTATTCTTCTGGCTATGCTTTGAGATTCCCAAGGGTCTTGCGAGAGCGGCCTGACAGGGATGTTCATAATATAGACTCTTTAAGGGATGTTGAGAGGATTTATGGGACTCAGCGGGGAAAAAAATAAGTTTATATACTTTACAGATATCAGTAAAATAAAAGAGGTTGAGGTTATGCTAAGCGATAAAGAGATTGGGATGCTGGTTATTGTAGCAGGGATTGTCTGCTTATGGATTATTGTGATCGTGGTGCTATCATTGAGATTAAGAAAGAGAAAATGGAAGGTAAAAGAGGCAAAGGAGCTTGATGGAAGGGGGGTGGAGATTACGAATTATATTAAAGGGGCGAGAGATGCTGGGCTGGATGATGGCATTATAAAGAATAACCTTGAGTCTGTTGGCTGGAGCAAAGAAGAGGTATATAAAGCATTTGGTGAGGTTTGATGCCTGATATTACAACTGGAAAATAATAATGTTTATATATCAGCGTTAATTTCCTTAGTGTGGAGTAATAACTTTAATGGGTAACTATAAGATAAAAAAAAGAGGGTTGCACCTAGGAGGGTGGTTATAAATGATTGTTAAAGAAGAATTTTTAAACAAGTTAAGGGGGCTATTCAGCCTGAACCTTTATGAAGTGAAGATTTGGACTGCATTGCTTTCCAGAGGAATCAGCACAGCTGGAGAACTTTCTGAGATTGGGAATGTGCCAAGAAGCAGGGCTTATGACATTTTGGAAAGCCTTGAGAAAAAAGGCTTTGTTGTTATGAAGCTTGGAAAACCGATTAAGTACCTGGCTGTTGATCCTGGTGAGGTTGTTGAAAGGGCTAAGAAACTTGCAAGAGAGGATGCTGAGGATAATGTGAAGAAACTGGAAGACATGAAAGGGACTGATGTGCTGAAAGAGCTGGATGTTCTGCATAAAGAAGGGATAGAGTTTATTGAGCCAACTGATTTATCCGGGGCTATTCGCGGAAGGCATAATGTTTACAGCCATATGGAGACCATGCTTAAAGGAGCGAAGAAAAGCGTTGTGCTTGTTACAACTGGAAAAGGGCTTGTAAGAAAATTAGAGGCTTTAGGGAATACTCTGGAGAAACTGAAGAAGAAGAATGTCAAAATCAGGATTGCTGCTGACATTAACAAAGCAAGCCTTAATGCTGCAAAGGACTTAAGCAAGATTGGCGAGGTAAGAGGGATTAACAAGCTTGGGGCAAGATTCTGCATTGTTGATGGCGAGAATTTAATGTTTCTTGTGATGAATGATGAGAGTGTTCATCCAAGCTATGACATTGGTGTGTGGGTTAATACACCTTTCTTTGCTTCAGCTTTGGAGAATATGTTTGAGCTTGCATGGAAGGATATGCAGCCTATTGACAAAGTGAAAGTCTAATTTGGACTTTACTTTTTCTTTTTTTATTTTCTTAAATTTTCTTATTTTTTCTTGTATTTTCTTATTATTACTTTATGAAATAAGCTTTTTTAAAGATAAATATTTTTAAACATCAGATGTTTTCTAGCACTATGCAAAAATTTATTTCTGCTGAACCCAGGGTGGAATTGGTGTATTCTCCTGAAAATCCTCTTGGAATGGTTGTTGCTGCAGCCAGGTCATGTTATTCTCCTGAGGTTGTGGGTGTTGAAGATGTGGATTTGGTGGATGGTGGGAGAGATGACGGGATAATGAGGGGAATTTATGAAGGAGGCCATCATACTACATTCCAGCATCCTAGTTTTACATTTAAGTTAAGCAATATTTCAAGACAAGCTATATGGTCTTTTCTTCATGCACACATATTTTATAATTCGAGCCAGGTAAGCCAAAGATATGTAAGAATGGGTTGTGGAAATTTTGCAATTCCCCTGCTTGAAAGGGATGCTCTGGGGATTTATAAAGGGGTGGTTAGAGAAAGCTTTCAGGCTTATGGCGAGCTGATAGGGGGATTAAAACCTTTTGTTGAAAAGGAGTTTAGAGAAAGATTCCCGAAACCTCAAAAAGGGGATAAACTCAAGATAGAAAGGAAGGCTCAGGAGATAGCAAGGTATGTACTGCCGGTAGCCACATTTGCGCATATGTATCATACTGTTGATGGAATCTCTCTTTTAAGATATTGGAGAATGTGTAATCAGTTTGATGCACCTTTAGAGCAGAGAATTGTGGTTGGCAAGATGGTAGAAGAGTTACTTAGATTGGAACCAAAGTATGCAAGAATACTGGAAGGCCCTATTTCTTTAGAAGATACTCCTGAATACAGGGCGCTTGGGGGAAGTGAGCCTGCTGGGGACAGGGGGTTTTTGGAAGAGTTTGATGCCAGCCTTGATGGAAGGGTTTCAAGGCTGATAGGCTGGGAAGCGAATGGGGAGGAGATACTAGCTGATTCTGTACGAGGGGTTCTGGGTATGCGTAGAGAAAGAATGAGCGATGATGAAGCAGTAGCTTTAGCACTGGACCCCAGTTTAAATCCTTTATTCGGAGAGACTATGAATGTAACAACACATTCAAAATTAGGAAAGGTGTTGCATAATGTACATTACACTTTTAGAACAAAGTTAAGCCATACTGGAGATTCTCAGAATCAAAGGCATAGAATGGTTCCGGGCTCAAGACCGGTGCTGTCAGCACAGTTGACTGATGAACCTGATTATATAACACCAGAGTTGATAATGAGAGATTCTAAGGTTAGAAAGGTGTATGACGATATTATGGGAAGGATGTGGGATGGGTTCAGGAGATTAAAAGCAGAGGGCGTGCCTTTGGAATTTGCGATGTATTGTTTACCCAATGCTTTGCCTGTAAGATTTACAGAATCAGGGGATTTAGCTAGTTTAAGGCACAAATATGCCATGAGGCTTTGCTTTAATACTCAAGAAGAGATTTGGAGAGCTGCTGTGGAACAGGTAGGACAAATTAGAGAAGTGAGCCCCGGGATTGGAAAGTTCCTATTGCCTCCTTGCGGCTTAAGAGAACTTGCAGATAAGAAGCCAGTATGCCCTGAGATAAAAGGGGGGAGATATTGTGGGGTGCCTGTTTGGGGATTAGAGTTAGAAGATTATAAAAGATTGGTTTAATTACAGGCTTGTTATTTTAGTCTTTTAATCATTTATTATACATGGGTTTAAACGCCCTGAAAATTTTATTTGGGAAAAAGGATATTTATAGCTTTCTATAGCTTTTGTATAATGCTGTAAGGGCTTTTGACCTTGCTTTTATTACTTCTGAAGGGAGCTGCTTTAATTTTGATGCTGGTGTTTTTGGCCTTGATGAGAACATGGAGATGTTTAATACTTCTGGCTTGGTTTTTTTGATTAAGCTTAATGTTTTTTGGAAATCTTTTTCTGTTTCTGTTGGATAGCCAACTATGATGTCTGTTGCGATGGTGGTTTCTGGGTATTGCTTTTTTGGATATTGCTTTCTGAAAGAGCTTACTATTTTTTTAAAGTCAGCTACTGAATGATGCCTGTTCATCTCTTTTAATACCTTGTCAGAGCCTGACTGGACGGGAATGTGAGTGAATTTCTGGATGTTAGCTGATTGATAGGATTTTAATAATTCAGGGAGGATTTTTTTTGTGTGTTGAGGGTTCATCATGCCTACTCTTATTTTGTAATCACCTGGAACTTGAGTTAATGCATTTAATAATTCAGGGAGGGATGTTTTAATGTCAAAGCCATAGCAGCCATTGTCCTGGGATGTTAAGTAGATTGTTTTGCAGCCATCTTTAACTGCCTGTTTAAATGCTTTTTTTATGTCCTTTATGCTGTAGCTTTTCAGATTGCCCCTTGAAAGCTTGGTTGAACAAAAATTACACCTGTTAAGGCAGCCCTGGCTTGCCGGGATTATTGCTATGCCTTTGTTTTTCCTTATTACTGGCAGAGTAATTCTTGATTCTTGTTTTTCTGAGAATTCATCTTTTGGATTATTGAGGATTGCCGGGAGTTTTGTAATTGAGTTGGTGCCTATTACTGCTAACAACTGAGGAAATCTTGTTCTTAGGTTAATTGCTTTTGAAAGGCAGCCTGCGATGATTAATTTTTGCTTTTGGCTTAGCTTTTCCTGAATGTAAGAAATGATTTTTGACTGAGTGGCGTTTTTAACAGAGCAGGTGTTTATTATGATGATATCTGCTGCTGATGCTTTATTGGTTATTGAATGGCCTGATGCTTTTAATAAACCTGCTATTGTTTCTGAGTCTGAGATGTTTGCCTGGCAGCCATAGGTTTTGATGTGGACTTGCATAGTTTTATTGAAAGAGGTGAATTTATAAATGTTCATTTCTTTGTTAACTTATGGAAGAAAGAGAAGCAAAAGCATTCGCTGAAAAACAATTTCGGAAACTTTCTGAGCTTGATTGCCAATGGAATCTTCTGCATGCTCGTTATGTTGGCATGGCTGTTGAGGAGATCTCTAAAGGTAAGCCTGAATCTGTCGATATAAAGAGGTTGAAAGCTCTTTCTTGGGTGCATGATCTTGGTAAGGTAAAACAGGAAGAGGGTCACCCTGAATGGGGGGTTAAACTTTTGGAGAAAAGTTTTGAACTTAATGAAACTGACAAAGATTGTATTTTAAATCATAGTTCTTTGAAAAAACCTGTTTCAAAAGAAGCAAAAGTTTTTCAAAAAGCTGATGGGATTTCGCTGTTTTATCCGGAAGTGCTCTCCTTTCGGTTTTGGGCAGAGGCAAAAGAAGGGAAATCTTTTGATGAGATTCTTATAGGGATTAAGGAGATGTATGAGAAATATCTTAAGGCATATGCTGCAGATGTTGAGGCTGTAAATCTTTTGAAGAGGAAATATACGGCTTTTTTTGAATATCCATCTTGGTAGCAAAGCTTAGATTTATAAAGATTTTTTCTTATGGAGGATTATGAGAATCTCTCTTGGAGAAAGTCCGAATAAAGAAAGAGTAGACCTTGTTGCTTGTTGCATGAGTGTAGAAGAGCTTTTTGGGTTTAGCCTATTATGGAATGAGATAGCTGCCTTAAGACATTATCTCAGGTGCTTTGATGGAGAGCAAAAGAGAAACCCTTCTTCTGAGTCTTACCCCGGGTGGTTTTGGTTTTTAGTGGATTATTTTGAGCTCGACCTTTATGAACTTGGTAAGACAGGCATTACAATTATTGAGGCGGGTGGAGAATTAAGCAAGGAATATGGGCTTGGCTTAATAAATGGCTTAGAGGATGAAATTAGCCCCATCCATGAAAGATTTAAGGAATACTGCAGAAGGCATGTTGATGTGTGGAGAGCTGATAGGGAGATGATTTAAGCTTCATCCTTTTTTTATTATTAGATACTTATCAATTTCTTCCCTTTTATGAGGATTTAAAGAAACATGCAAGCCGTATGAAGTTGGTTTTGGAATGAGAATCTCTTCCTTCAGGAGTTCTTTAGTAGCTTTTTTTATATCTCCTTTTACATGGCTTGCTAGGCCTTTTTTCAGGTTTTCAACATCTGTATGCTTTCCACCAATGTAACCATGATGAAATAGCTTCTTTACAATGAAACATTTTAGCTGTTCCTGCTCCATTACATTGTTAGGAAAGGCTTTTTACTATAAAAGGCTTACTACAAAAAATGTAATTGATAATAACGAAAAATATATAAACTAGTTACATTTAATATTTTTATGGAAGAGCGGTCAATGTTTATACAAACCTTAGGGGACTATCCTTTAATCAGAATAATGGACTTTTTAATCTACTCGCGGGATTTTGATTACCCTATTACTGAGATTGCAAGAAATGCGGATGTTAACTTTCAGACCCTGAAAAAGCTTTGGCCTGGACTGGAAAGAAAAAAGTTTGTTATTTTTACGAGAGTGCTGGGTGGGGTTACTCTTTATAAGATAAATACTGCGAATCCTGTAGTAAAGAAGCTGATTGAGTTTGATAATTTTCTCTGCTGGGAAACTTTTGATAAGACTGAGAAGGGGATGAAGAAAGGGGTGGAGATTCCTGCTTAACTAAATTGTAACCTCTGGATTTATAAATGCTTTTTTCTAATCTGAGTTTATGGGAGAAGGGATGCGGATAAGTGGAGAGCTGAGAGAGAGCTGATTTAATCTATAGAGTAAAACTTTCAATCAAGGTTATTAAGAAACTGCTTTATTTCATGGACTTTTCTTGGGTTTAGAGATAGATGCTCACCAGAACTTTTTCCTGTTCTTTTTATTTCCAGGGTTACCCATTCTTTAGTTATTAATTCCTTTAATGCGCGGGCTAATGCTTTTTGCCCTTTGTGAGTGTTCCTGTAATGCTCTGGAACACCTTTTCTTACAAAGTCAAGGGGGGTGTGTTTTCCACCCCACATATTGCCCCCTACTAGTTTTTGGAGGATAAGCTGTTTTAAAACAGAGACATCTTCCATGAAATAGCTAATGTTTCAAGAGTTTATTATGCTTTCTTTTACTTTTTATATATCAATGTATAATTACGAAAGATTTAAATAGCTCTTATTTTTATAACTGGTTATGAAAGAAACCTCTTTATTTTTAGAGCATTTTGGGGATAATCCCAGGATGAGGGTTTTGCAGTACCTTATAGAGGGCAGGAATTTTGATTATACGCTTACTGATATGCTTAATGCCGGGGTTAGCTGGGGGACTTTGAATTCCTTAATCCCTAAATTTCTTAAGCTTGGGATTGTTATTAAAACCAGAAAAATTGGGAGGGCAACTTTATATAAGATAAATAAGCAGAATGTTGCTGTGATTGGGCTGATTGAAACCTATAATAAGATTATTTTTCAACAGCTTGATAAGATGGAAAAAGAGATGGAGATTCCTGCTTAGTTTTATTAGGGGTGGATTTAAAAAATTTCGCTTTAATCCTTTCTGTAATCTCTTTTTACCTGCTCAAGAAGCCTCATATCAGCAGCATCTAATCTGGCAATAAATCTTTTTTCTCCAGGGGGATTATTTATAAATATCATCGCGGTAGTATAATCGTTATGAGTGATACAAGGATTTTTCAGCCCTCTACTATTGCCTGAATAAAAGGTTATCATATCTCCGGTAGTCAACTTTATAGTGATTGGTAACTCAAATTGTATTTCAGATAAACCATTTTCCGGACTCAAGACTAATTGAGTACTATCACTATCATAACAAGGTATGTATTTACACACCAATGTATCTAGATAATCTCCCATAGATGTAGCAATTCTAAAGTGGTATATAAACCTTTTTGTTGAGATTTAAGATAAGGCTCAACTCAAAAAAAGAAAAAAATTAAGCCACTTTAAAGACAAGGTCATTTTGCCTTACTGGCTCCAGGACTTTAAGGCCTACTGACTGCTTTGCCTTTGCTTCATTAATATTCTTATGCTCTACCTGCATGGATGAGATTTTCTGCTGGAAGTCTGTTGTATGGCCTTTTACCCTTATTGTTTCCCCGACTTTAAGGGCCTTGCTTAGCTCTATAACAGCCACACCTATATTAGTGTAGTAGTGGGCTATTTTTCCTATTTCAGTTTCTTTTGGTTCTTTTGTTGCCATAAAGAGCTGATAATAAACAGATATTTAAATGTTATGCAAAGGTTTTTATACTCCCTTTTGATTGGGATGGGCTTAGATGTTTATACTAACAGATATAGTATATGGGTGAGAAGATGGATGAAAAAACCTGGAAGGAAAAAGAGGAAGAGAGCAAGAACAAAAGGGTGGATACTGAAGAAAAGGTCAAGAAAAGCCTAAAATACAGCATTCTTGATGGCGGGTTTGCAACTGCAATGGTTGGGTTTGGAGAGAACTTCTTTTCTGCATTTGCTGTTTTTTTGAAAGCAAGCAATTTCCAGATAAGCCTGGTTGGGAGCCTGCCAAGAGCTATGGGGAGCTTTATGCAGCTTTTCTCCCATAGGCTGCTTGGGGTGTTTAAGACAAGAAAGAGGTTTTTATGCTGTTTTGTGTTATTGCAGGCTTTGATGTATTTGCCAATTGCCTTGGTGTTCTTTTTTGGAAAGTTTAGTGTTAATGTGCTGATAGTGTTTTTATGCTTTTATTATGTCTTTGGAATGATTGCAAGCTCTGCCTGGTCAAGCTGGATGGGTGATTTAGTTAGTTCTGAAATCAGGGGGAAGTATTTCAGCAAGAGGAGTACTATTGCAGGGTTTGTTTCTTTCGCTTCAATACTTACGGCAGGGTATATACTGCAGCAATTTAATGGAGAGGTGAGGTTCCAGTATATTGGCTTTTTAATCATCTTTATGCTTGCACTTATTTCCAGGCTAGTGGCTTTGATGTTTCTGCTTAAACAATATGAGCCAGGGCTTGCTAATGCTGAGGATGACAAGACAGGGTTCATTGATTTTTTAAAAAATGCGGGTTCGCGGAATTATGGGGTTTATATCTTGTTTTTGTGCTTTCTTAATTTCTCTGTTTATATTGCAGGGCCTTTTTTTGCAGCTTACATGCTTTATGACTTGAAACTGAATTATATCCAATATACAATGATAACAGGCTCTGCTGTTATTGCAAGATTAATATCTTTAAAAGTTTGGGGTAGGGTTGCTGATAAGTATGGGACTAAGAAGGTGATGACACTTGCTGCTTTTCTTATTCCTATGGTTTCGGTCTGGTGGCTGTTTTCAGGCAATATGTATTATTTAATGGCTATTGAGATGTATTCGGGATTTGCATGGGCAGGGTTTGAATTAACCTCTTTTAATTTTTTGCTTGAGACAATTACACCCAGCAAGAGGACAAAGTATATTGCTTATTATAATGTCCTGAATGGAGGGGCTTTGCTTTTTGGGGCTTTGCTTGGAGGGCTGGTTGTTAAGTATAATACTCTTTTCTGGTCAAAATATATGATGGTTTTTCTTGTTAGCGGGGTGCTTAGGCTTTTAGCTATTGTTGTGTTTATTCCAAGATTTAAAGAAGTAAGGGAGGTTGAGAGTGATATTACTTATCCTGGATTAGTGCTTAATATGGTTACTGACATGACTACAAGGGGATTTGTTTATGATGTGGTTACTTTCAGGCCTATAAGGGATGGGTTAAAAAAGCCTTTGAAAGAGATAGGAGAGAGAGGTGTTGAAGGGATGAAGAGAATTCCCAGAGAGTTGAGGAAGATTAATGTTGACAAGCTGGCTGGGCTGCCTGAAACTGCTATTAAGCTGCCTGGGAGAATCACTAGAAGGGTTTTGAAGGGGAAAGGGGATAAGAGCAAGATTGCTGGTAAGAGAGATGTTAAGAAGAGTGTTGGGAGAGAAAGGCTTAAATAGCAGTTCTTACAATCTTACTTTAAGATTTTAGGAGGGTAAAATGAAGATGCCTATTACAAAAATGAGCTCAAAAGGGCAGGTGGTTATTCCGCAAGAGGTTAGGGAAGAGCTTGGGCTTGGAGAGGGGGAATTATTTGTTGTTATTGGAAGCAAGGATGCATTAATATTAAAGCAGGTAAAAAAACCTTCAACACAAGAGATTATGGATGAACTAAAGATTATAGCGAGAGAAGGAAAGAAGAACCTGGAGAAAAAAGG
>DATDYH010000060.1:0-3351 GCA_035289045.1 Candidatus Nanoarchaeia archaeon | reverse complement strand
TGATGCTGCTTTTGCTTTTTCCTCTTTATGCTGCTTTAGCTTGCTTGTGATAAATATTGTAAACAAGTATAATGTGTATAATGCTAATGCCAGTGCTAGTGAGAGAGTTGCAAGATAGATTGTTCTGGATTGCTTTTCTATGCTTGCTAGTGCCTGAGTGGTTTTCTTAATTATTTCTTTTGCTTTATCTATAACTAATGGCTTTTCCTCTTCTGGAAGCTGGATGGTTGTTGTGGTTGTTGTTGATGTTGTTGATGTTGTGGATGTGGTTGTTTCTGCTGCTCCGCCTGCTGATGGCTGGCCTCCGGATGGGCCTGATGGCTGCTGAGGCTGTCCTGGAGTTGTACATGATTGTGTGTCAAAGCCAGAGCAGTCATTACTGCATCTTAATGTTCCTTGTGCGAAACCTCTGCTTGTGCATGTTTCTTCTGCCAGCTCTGTGCCATCACAAGCTTCTCCTGATTCCAAGATATTATTTCCGCAGATTGAGAGCGTGCATGCTAAGCCAATGCAGGTGCTGTATTGTGAAGAGTTTGCTGTTCCTGCTATGATTTCAATTGCTGGTGAGGTTGTGAACTGGCTGTTGTTGATGCTGGTGCTTGATGGCAGGATTGATGCTGATGATGAGTATTGAGTAGTGTTCATGGCTGATGCTGATGCTAAGGTTAATTGTGATAACAGAGTGAAGATTAGCAAGATGAATTGCAGAGTCCTGACTAGAGCTGCTTTATTCATTTTCAATCCTCACTTTTATTCTTTTGAACTGGATGTTCCAGAGAGCGAAGAAATCCTGGAACTCCTGGTCATGCTTTAATGGGACAAGAAGAACGGTTTTGGCAAGCTGGGTTGCCTGGGTTTTTTGAATAATTCCAGACTTGCCATCCCTGCCTTTTAATGCATAATAGAACCTTACTTTGTCTTTGTATTGGAGATTAGAAAGCTTGTAGGAGAAGAGGATTTTTACTAGAGGATTGGTGTTTGCTGATGGATTGGTGCTTGGGTTTAGAGTTTTGTCTAGGGAAATCTCCTGATTATTCTGGTTTCTAGGCTTTTTAATGCCTTTTTTCACTCTTTTACCCTTTAGAATAGGTTATTTGTTAAATTATTTAACATATGCTTA
This sequence comes from Candidatus Nanoarchaeia archaeon, assembly GCA_035289045.1. GTDB lineage: Archaea > Nanobdellota > Nanobdellia > SCGC-AAA011-G17 > GW2011-AR20 > DATDYH01. Next base: position 2,231 of record DATDYH010000060.1, on the reverse strand, counting down.
GTATTTAAAACTAGTGGAAAGGATTATATAGTAAATACACATACATACACAGATGGCAACTAAAACGATTTCAATTACTGAGGAAGCATATGAGAGATTAAGAATGAGGAAGAGTGGGAATGAGAGTTTTACTGATGTGATTAACAAGATAACTGGAAAGGTTAATATCATGGACTTTGTGGGAATACTTAATGACAGAGAGGCAGATGAGCTTGAGAGAGGGGTTAAGAAGTCACGCGAACTTTCCAGAAAAAGAACAGAAAGACTGAGGATGATGATGAATGATTCTTGATACTTCTTTTGTAATAGACTTTTTTAAGAATAAAAAAGAAGCAATTGAAAAGGCAAAGGAGCTATACAAAAGGGAAGAGCCTTTGTTTTTTACTGCTGTCACTGTCTTTGAGCTTTGGCAAAATTTTGATTTGGGAAATAAAAAGAAGGTTGAGGTTCTTTCAGAATTTGTTAGAAGCTTTGGCTTGTTTCCCTTAGATGTTGAGAGCGCGGAGATTGGAGGCAAAATCCATGCTGAACTAGCTGATAAAGGAATAGTTATTGAAGCTGAAGACTGCATGATTGCCGGGATTGCACTTCATAATAACCAGGCTGTTGTTACAAGGGATGAGCATTTTTCCAGAATAGAAGGATTAAAAATAGTGAGATACTAAGTTAATCAGGCTGTTTTAAACATGCCACTGCTACAAGGCTGATTGACTGGTTTTGGATGTAAATGGGGACTGGCTGGCAGGTTGATGCCTGCTGAACTAACTGGATGATTGCCTGTTCATAACCTAACTGAATGCCCTGCTGGTAAGCTGTTAGTAATTGCTGCTGTTTTGATTCCTGGTATTTGTCAACTGCTATGTAGGTTAAAGAGATGGCTAAAAGGATTAGTAAGATTAATGTGAAGAACTTTTTTATCATGCTTTTGCTAATTCCTGAAGGTTTTTAAGATTATTGGAGTTTGTTTTTTAAAATTAAATTTATGTTCTTATAAAACTTTTCTGCATTGTCCATGCTTTCTTTTGCTGGCTGGAGATTTGCCTGAGGGAGTTTTTGGTAAGTGAACCTTCCCCTTTTGCCTTTTTCTTTTCTGAAAATTCCCAATAATTCGTCTGCTTTAATGATAATGGACTTGTAGATTTTTAACAGGCTAACATCTATCTCTCCTGACAAGACTAATTTTTCAAATTCTTCTAATGTTTTTTATGCTCTTCTGGAGGATTAGTGACTATATTCTTGGATTGAAGCAGGGCTTTGGCAGAGTAAAAAATGCAGTAATAGGAATTGCTTATAACGTTGCTGAAAAAGGTTGTTTCTTTTTTTAGCTCAAACTCCAGCTTTAGGCTTGTGTTTGTAGACAACTTGAAAATTGCTTTTGCTAAATCCAGCTCGTTTTTTGCCCTTTGGATGTATAAAATTTCTTTATGCCCGGAATCCATGTTTATAAGCCTCTTTTATTAATTGATAGTAAATGCATGGGTTGAAAAAGATTTTATGATTCCTGAAGATCTGCTTTGCGAGGTTTTCCTCGCCCCTTAATAGCATTTTTATAAAATCTGCAAATGTTATGTAATGCTCATCAATATTAACAGGGGAAGATAGTTTAATGTCATTGAAATAAGGCTTTATTTTTTTTTCTGCATCCTGACTTTCTATTAAGAAACAGACATCTAAGTCTGATGCTTTTTTTTGAGTATTATTTGAGTAGCTTCCGAAAATTATAAGGCAATAAGTGCTTAATGGGAGCTTATTTATTGTTTCTTTAATTAGACTAAGATGGGGGAAATTGTAAGAGCTTTCAGCTTCTAAGAACTGGAGCGTTTGAATTAATAATGGGTTGTTTAGGTCAAGATGATATAGGTTGAGATTGCCTTTTCTTTCCTGGATAATTAGTTGGCTTTCAGTGAGTAGCTTTAAGGAGTTAAAAACCCAAGGCTTGGAATTTTTACCTGTTAGATGCATGATTTCAGCTATTGTTAGTTCTGCAAAAGGGTTTTTCCAGGCTTCAAGAAGCTTTAACTTTTTGTTGTTTGTTTTTTTCATTTTCCTATGGCTCGGATACCCCATTGCTTGCTTTGGGGAGGAGAGCCATCACCCCCATTAGTATTATAAATATTAAGGTCTTCCAACCAACAATGGAAACAAGAGCAACAGCCAGGATTAAGATTGAAACAAGAACCGAGATTATTAGAACCCTCAAAGTCTACCATAAAGCTTTGCAATTCTGCATT
>DATDYH010000059.1:0-4472 GCA_035289045.1 Candidatus Nanoarchaeia archaeon | reverse complement strand
AACCTGAAGATTACCATGGCTACATTTGCAGGGTCCATGGCAATTACTTCTATTTTATCCTGGTCAAGCTTAAAGGTTACTTCATTAACAAGCTCTGAGATAATGTTAATGGGGTCTTTTAATAGCCTTGATTCTGAAAGAGTAAGCTTCATAGCATTTTAAAAGGGAGCTGGGTTTAAATTCTTTATTGTTGTGCATTTATAGTGTTATAAGCTGGCTTTGACTTTTTTGTAAAGCTTTTGGTTTACCGTGGAGAGGTCCTGGATAAAATGTGCCTGGATTTCATAGCCATTGCCATAATCAAGCAGGAAGCCTGCAACCCTGACAAAAGTGTTTATTGGAAGCTCTGTTGCAATTAAAGCTGTTATTACTCCTGTGCCATCATCTATTGAGATGCTGTCAAGATTTTTGCTTACTATTACTCCTGAAACCGCGAGCTTTTTATGCTCGCTGGTTATTGCTTTTACTGAAACTTCTTTATACGGTGGTTTTAGGCTTGGCATAAGCTTGGAAATTGAGAAAATTAAATAAACCTTTCCAATGACCCTAGAAATTCTGCCTCCATTGATGGCTGCATTTGCAGCACTTGAAGAACTGGGTTTCTGCTTCATCAGCTGATCTGGTCTGGGCTGTCCAGTAGAATGCTTTTGGGTGCCTGCATATGGGGCATTCTGCTTCTGTTTTTGGCAGGGTTTCAATTGTTTTGTCAATAACCTCTATTTTTGTTTTTTCCATGTTTTTTTCATTTACACTTATTTTTTTCTTCTGCTTGGAAACATAATTGCAGGAAGAGCAGGCCACTCTTTGGGGGTCTTTCTTATTAGGCAAGACTATTGCCCCGCATTTTGGACAAAATATCATGGTGTTATACTCCGAATAATTCTGTAAATATAATCTTTACCCATCCAAGATAGGGGATTTTAAAAACTGCTTTACCAATAATTTCCTGTTCAGGAATGTTTGTTTCCCCAAGCTCTGGAGATGAGCCAGAATTAGCATCCCCCTTAGTAGTATAAAAGAGTTTCTCTTTTTCCTTGTTAACCACCCTGTGGATAATCGGGTTATTGGAATTTCCCCTGAAAACGATTACATCCCCAAGATTAATATGCTTAGAGCCAACCAGAAGCATAATATCCCCTTTGTTAAAGCCATTGCTCATGGGCCAGGACTTAACCTGGGCAGAGGTAAAGCCTCTTTGCTCATACCATTGCCCTTTTTCACTCCACCATTGGTTGAAATTGCCATTATGGTGCATGCTTCCTGAGACCACAGCAACAATCGGGTGGTCGGTCTGGAGGATTAATCCCAGGCCAGGGTAGAGGAGGAATTTAACAATAATAAAAGCCAGGATGATGTTGACGAGCCATGATAATAAAGAGTCATCATGCCAGATAAAATTCCAAAGTTTCCTTAAAAATGTTTGTTCAGCCATTAGATATTGAGAATTTGGAGTGCTTTATTAATCTGCTCCTGCTGCCAACCTGAGTTAAGAAGCAGCTTAATGACCTGCTCTTTTTTAAAGCCCTGTGAGAGTGTTGATTTTATATAAGCCAGGAGCCTTTCCATGTTAATCTCCTCTGTTGCTTTTATGATTTGGGCCCTGGTGTAGCCCTTTGACTGCAAGTCAGCCAGGATTTGCTGTTTTGTCTGGCCCTGAGAGAGCAAGCTGGTGATTAGTGACTTAACCTCCTGAAGACTGGTTAATTGCTTTTGCTGCTGAGCTGGCTGCTGGTGCTGCTGGTGCTGCTGGTATTGTTGAGGGTATTGTTCTTGCTGGGGGTAATTATTCATGGGCTGCTGGGACTGGATTGGCTTTTGTTGTTGGGGTGTTGGCTCTGGCAGGGATGCTGGCTGAGGAGCCTGGAGATGGCTGCCTGCAGGAGCTTCTGGGAATAACTGGCTTAATTCTTCCTTAGTCAGTTCTGATTTCTGCTCCTGAGTGGCTGATGCATTATTCTGGGCTGGCTGGGCCTGGTTATTAACTTGCTTTCTTTTGAAATGCTTGTATGATGCAATGGCAACTCCAAGTGCAAGGATGGCTGTTACACCAACAATAAGAAAAGGAAGCTTGGTGTTTGTGCTATTTTGGAGGAAGCTTAATGAGATTAGTCCTGTTGGCTGGGGAGCTGGATTAAGCAGGATAAATACAAGAAACAAGAAAACAAAACCTGCCAGTATATAAAATGAGTATGATACATCCTCTTTTTGCATGAGATTTCTATATGGATGATTGTTTATATACTTTTTTATTTAATCGCTGCATGATTATTTCACTGCTTTTGAAAAAGCCTCTTTTAATGCCTTGTTTTTCTTCCTTAAAGATTCTATTGATGACAACAAGAGCTTTTCCGGGGATGATTTGCTTGTTTCTACAAGAATTACCGGGTCTGAGATTAGTGGATGGGGGATTTTGTATGCTGCCAGGTTTAAGTCAGGCTGCTCCCAAAGCTCTTTCCTGATAGCATTACAGAATGTGTGGTCCTCGCCAATAAGCTCAAACTCTGCCTTATTCTTTTCATTTGAGAGCCAATTGATTTTCATAATAGTGTTGAATATGGGGGGTTTTTAAATGTGTTGGTTTGCAGCATTGTGAGGTAAGAGTGTCTTAGAAACGATTAAAAAGATTAGGTTGCTTTAAATCAAATATGCCTAAATACACTGAAAAAGACACTGAGAAATACTATGACTCTGAAGATAGCATTTATCAGTCTTTTTGGGATAAAGAAGGAAGCTGCCACTGGGGATTATTCAAGAACAAGGAAAATAATTATCTTAAAGCTTCTGAATATTTAAATGATTTGATGATAGAAAAATCCGGGATTAATTCAAGGTCAAAAGTCTTAGACCTGGGTTGTGGTAATGGTGAAGTAACTATTCAGGTTGCTAAAAAAACAGGGTCTTACATCTTTGGAGTTGATCTTAGTGGGGTAAGAATAAAAAATGCGGAAGACAAGTTAAAACAGAATGCATTGGCTTTTGTAAGTTTTAAAAAAGCTTCTGCAACAAATCTGCCTTTCAAAGATGGAGAATTTACCCATGTTTGGAGTCAGGCCACTATTTACCATGTTCATGACAAAGATAAAGCATTATCAGAGGTTTATAGGGTATTAAAAAAAGATGGAATCTTTATTTTTGATGATTTAACAAAACCAAAGAAGATTATTTCAAAGGAATCAAGGAAATATGTTTATGACCGATTATTATTTGACACGCCATTTTCTTTTAAAACCTATCAGGAAGCTCTTAAAAACAAAGGTTTTAAGATTATAGAAGCAAAAGAGATTTCAGAACATCTCAAAACAAGCTATCAAAAACTAATAGATATTTTGGAGAATAAGGTAAACAATTCAGAAGAAGCTAAATTGATTGAAAAATATAAAAAGCTCATACTTGCTTATGGCTTTACGATTAAAGCTGTTGATAAAAAAGAACTTGGCTGGGCATTGTTTCTCTGCAAGAAGTAGTTAATTATCTTTATTTAGCCCAAGCCATTTATTTTTGTTTTAAACTCCGGTCTAGATATAGCAACCTCGCTCGGAGTTTTCCCTTTAAGTGATTCATGCTTGCTTATGAATCTTATGGACTACCATCCAATCTTTTTGAACCTGCCCTCTGGTTCAGGATTGTCTGACCCTTGCTTATCGCTTATTCTTTCTTCAAATTCATCAGAATAGGGTTTTGGTAATTTTTTTATCTTTCGGTCTAATCTGTATCTCTCTAAGAGTTCTTGCCTGAGCCTTATGCCTTTTTCTAAATGGTAATTGGTGTATAATTCAAAAAATCCCAGAAGGAAGATAAATAATCCTATTCCAAGGGTTAAGCCTGCTATGATAAATCCCTGAGTTGTTATGGCTGGGAGAGAAATTATCTTTCTATCAATCATCCAGAGAGTGGCAATAATTGGTGCAAGTCCTAAGAATATAAGGAAAAATTCATATTTTATTTCCTTAGAAACCATTTTTTAAAACCATTTTGTTATCGTCTTTGTTATCGTCTTTTTGAATATAAAACTTAATAGGATTATCACAAAGAAGATTAATGCCAAGGTTATGCTTTGGCTAAGGATTGAGAATGCTAAAGCAAGAGAAAGAGCAAACAGGATGAAGTTGTATCTTGATTCTTTATAACTCATTTTGGTAAAGATGCCTTTAGTTTATTTAAAAGTATCTTTTTGTTTTTCAAGAACATAAATGCTTACCTGGGCCTGGTGTTTCTCTTTTTTATGGAAGAAATAAGTTTTTTTCAGGATGATACTTAGCGGGATTACTTGTTTGAGTGTAAAATCATGAGCCCTGGACAATGCCTGGATAAAGCCTGTTGAGGTTGATTTGTGAAGAGAGTAGATTTTTTTGGATATGGAAAATGCTTTTTCAAGAAATGCCTTGTCAGCATGCTTGTGTTTTGTGCCAAACGGGGGATTCTGGATGACAACATCAACTTGTTCATTAAACGCTTTTATATCATGATTGAGG
>DATDYH010000058.1:0-6221 GCA_035289045.1 Candidatus Nanoarchaeia archaeon | reverse complement strand
CCTTATTTGCAGTCATCATAGCCTTTGCAGTTATCGCTTTCTGGAGAGGTGTCTGGGGATTAATGGACGAATACTTGTTTCCTTCTAACCACCAGTTAAGCTTCTGGGCATCTCTGTTCATTGGCTTAATCATTCTTGTTGCAACTCATTATGCTGTGAAGGAATTAACTTAACCAGCATAAGAAGAATAATCAGCAAAACCTATATATACAGCCAGTCTTCTCAATCCTATGGACGCAATAATCCTTTTCGGCGGAAAAGGCACAAGAATGGAATCTGAGCTTCCAAAAGCACTTGTTCCTGTAAAAGGCAAGTCAATAATAAGCTATTCAATTGATTACCTCTTAACATCAAAACACATCAACAAAATCATTCTTGCATTAGGCTATAAATCAGAGATGGTTATGGATTATATAAAGAAAAACTATCCAGAAGACAAGATTCTTTTCTCAACAGAGCATGAGCCTTTAGGAACCGGAGGGGCAGTAAGAAAAGCCATGCTCTTATCAGGCTCTGATTTTCTTTTAGTCCAGAACGGGGACGATATAACAAATATCAACCTTGAAGAGCTTTCCAAAAAAAAGGAAAACACAATATGTGTAGCGAACTGCAGGCTTCCTTTTGGCAGAATAACAGAAAAAAATGGCTATGCCCTTTTTGAAGAAAAGCCCATGTTAACTGACTGGGTAAGCTGCGGCTGGTATTTGTTCAACAGAAAAGAACTCCTTTCGCTTCTTTCTGAAAAGTGCAGCCTTGAATACGATGTTTTCCCAAAAATAAAATTAAGGGTCCATTATCATAAAGGCACCTGGCTTACATTTAACTCAAAAAAAGACATCCAGGAGTTTGAAGCGAAAGAAATTAAATAACATTCCTTCTTCTATAACTTGGTCTAATAAGATTAAAATCCTCTCCAGGACGAGTTACTGAAGCCATACCCCTCAAAGGCCCATAACATCCACAATAAATAGTCATTTTTACATTTTCATCTCTCCTTCTCTGGCCATCAGGAGTAAGGGGATTATATGCTCCTTTCAAGCAGCTATCAGCCCCATTCTCCAGCGCCCTTTCAAATACTCTTCTATTTGCATCAAAAGAAATCTGGGCATATCTTCCAGCAACCTTTTTAATCGTCTTTTTAGGAGCCCTAAACAGATTATCATCAACCACAACCACAGAGGTTTCTGTCCCAGGTGTTCCACGAGTCATGTAAAGGAGTTTTAAATACCCCTCAACCTGCTCCTCCAGGCCATCACCATGCCATACACCAACATCTTTTAGCTGGTTAATAAAAAAAACATCTCTAAGTCTTTCAGCCATACCATCCCTGCCTATCCTTGCTCTAGCAACAATCCCCCCTTCATAAACCCCAACCCTGTCTGGATTAAAGTCATCCCAAGTTTTATACCCCTCTCTTCTTAAATCAGCAAACCCATCATTCATATAAGGGATTATAAAAACAGCACCAGGCATAATCTGCTTACCAACCACCAACATTGAAATATCACTATCAACTTCTATTTTCTCTGCTTTCATACTTTCAAATATCCTTTTTGCCATCTATAAAACCCGTATCAGATAAATATTTAAACCTTACCTAAAGCAAGAGCCACCCCCTCTTAAAATAAGATAAGCCATTACCCCAAGCACAAAAACCACAAGAGCAATAATTATCCATTTCATTCTTCCCTTGTCATGCCTGCTTAATTTTTTCCAGCCAGCCCGGTTCTTCTTCCATTTATCCCTGTTAAGCAGCCCAATTGTAACAAAAGCCAAGCCAGTTATTGAGAAAAAATAATCCCTTGTAACCAGCCCAACAACAAGCTATACAATCCCCATAATAAAAAAAGTGTAATAATCAGTCTGCATTTTCTTCCCCTTTTTTTCTGTAATAAGCAAAAAATATAACTAAGAGTAAGATTAAGACTACTGCAACAGAAACAAGAACCCATGGAATAGAGCCTTTCATAATAATAAAATAATTAAGAGGTTTATAAAACTTATCTTCTATCTATCTTAAGAAATGTAAAACAAAAGAGTAGAGCTATTTTGATATTTCTATTTCAAGTCCGCCTACCCAGGAAGCAACCAGATTATATAAGAGAGCCGTAAGCAACCCACTCACAAAACCCAGAGTTCCATAGAGTATAGGTAAAAAGATGATAGCACCAACACCAAATAAAGGTCCAAACATTTCTGAAGTGTCTGAAGAAAACATTGAAAGTATAATTGCAAATAAGCTAATAAATGCTCCAGCTATTAATCCTATTAAAGCATAAAGCACCCCACAAAGTTTTCCTGAAGACAATACTCCTATTTTTTTAATTTTAACCATAAAATCACTTAATAATAAACAAATTCAGAGTTTATAAACCTATTCTCTCTTTTAAACCCAAATCCAAACCACTTAAATCTTGACAAACCGGGCATCTTCTTTTGAATGAATATGGAATTCTTCCTCACTGCTTAGATAGCTGTACAAAAATCCCTTATCAGCAAGCTTGGGGAAAACATCATCTTCCAGCCAGTTTCCAGAATATTCCATAATTTCTGGCTCAGCCACAAATATTGAAGCAAAAATAATTGCAGAGTCCTTTAACCCCTTAGTTAATCTTGGAAAAACTTTTGTTATAGTATTGCCCTCTACTTTTAAAGGGGATTTCCTTATAGGTACATTACTCCCTCCAAGAATCAAATTAGAGCTAGTAACCATTATTGTTGCAATTGCAGGATGCTTAAAATGATGCGTCCAGAGCTTTGTAATCCCCTCTTTATTAAATATCGTATCTCCAGCTACAACAAGGAATGTACTTTTAATCACCCCTTTTAATGATCTTAAGGAAGCAGCTGTTCCAGAAGAGTTCTCATTCTCAACAAACTCTATCTTCACCCCATATCTCCCACCATCACCAATCAGGTTAAAAATAGAAGTCAAAATAGGCTGCTCACCTAGAACATATATTCTCTTGAACCCATTCTCCCTTAAATTTTTTATTGCCATCTCTATCACACTGCTCTCTTTTATCCTTGCAGTAGGCCTGTATTCATTTTTGCTTACCTTTAACTGCTCTGAAGGCCCTGATGCCAGGATTACAGCAACCTTATTCTCACCAAGACTCTTCCCAACCAGGAATTCAATAGCCTGTGACCTATTCCTAATATACAGCAAGTCTATAACAGAGTCTACATTCTTTAATATCTTCTCGTCCAGTGTAATGGTCAGCCTTTTCTTCATATAAAATTAAAACCTATTCAATTATATAAATCTTCCCAAAAGTAATACAATAGTATGAAAAAGTATGATGGCTATCATAAAAATTATTCCAGCAGTAAGCCCAAGTATGAGCAGGTTCTACACAATAACACATCATCTTAATCCCTCTTATCCCAATCATCCAAAATAAGACGAAAATTAGCTATAAATAGAAGTATGCTTTATCAAAAGCATGCAACCAACACAATATCAGCAGGAAGAAGCATCAAGAAGAAGGGCTTACCTCTATGAAAGATATGGAAGAATTGCAGCAGAATTTAAAGTTACAGAAGGCTTAATGCTTAAAGACTTTTTTAATGGCATTGAAACCACTACCCAGACAGACTCTGACTCCGGATTGCCCCACACTTTATTATTTAATGAGAAAAGGACAGAAAGGTTTGGCAAAATCCCCTCTTTTGTAGAGTCTATTAAAACCTATTTAGAAGGGGAGCCAAGCAATGTAATTTTTGCCAGAGAATACCCACTTTATTACCTGGCAGCAAATCCTGTTCCAATAGTGTATGGGGCATTAACAATCATCAGAGAGCCTTTTTTAGCGTATCAGGATTTAAAAAAGTTCTATACAATAAATAATGAAGTTGATGAGCAAAGCCTGGAAACCATGCTTACCATGTCTGATGAGCTTCGCATAAGAATCTTCCACAATATGGATGGAGCAGGAGCAAGCAAAATAGAGCCCCATTGGCAGGCCATCATGGACTCCATTTTCCGAGTGGAATCTGCAAGAAGAGAGGAACTAAACAGGCATTATGGCATATACACCATGCCTGATTATCCAGGAGATAATGTAATCTTTACAGGCCAGCCAAAATTAGAAAAATCTCTCCAATTCACGCAATTCCTGGATTCAACAAGCATTGAAAACAGAAATGGAAGAACACCCTATGTAGTTTTAATAGCGGAGAATGAAATCTATGTTATTCCAGTAAAGGATGAAAATGCAGGAGCAAAACTTGGCTTAAATGCAAGAAGCAGGATTGCAGGCTATGAGCTTGGAAACTGCGGTTATGTCGCATTATCAATGCAGGATTTTGAGAGGGTAAAAAGCAAACAGCCAGTAAAAATAAATGAAGAGGAAAGGCCATTGACAGTCAGGGAAATCCTGAAATCAGCATTATATGAACGAGGAGTGGTAGCAAAAAAAGCAAACCACATCCTTAAGAGAGTATGACATAAAATGCCAGTAAGACACGAGATAAAACTTCAAGTGAATCAAGACCCTGCTAAGATTAAATATATAGCTGCAGCAATTGCCATTTTCACCACCCAGCTAAGAGCCCTCAGCAAGTATGAAATTAAAAGTGAAACTTATTATCCTTATTATTCAGGCCATGAAGAATCAATAGACAGGGAATCAAAAGAGGAATATTTAATCAGCAAAGCAGGGCAGGAAACAGGATTCTTGCTTGTGCATAGAAACAGCACAGAGCTTAATTTTCCAACAAAAGATTTCCCATCAGGCATAGCTGATGAAGAAATAAAAATTACTGCCAAACTTAAAACAGAAAATGAACCCACTCTTGAGCAGTTCTTAAGCGGTTTATTTAACAGGTTGGAAAGTATCGTTAGTTATTCCCACCCTTTCTAACCCTCTCCAAGGCAATATTCATGGCACTGCACCTTACACATCCCTTAAACTTGTCCTTGTTATCCAAAGCCATCTGGGTGTTTTTAACAATCTTCTCCTCAACCATTTTGAACATCTTCTTCTCATCCCCGCCAATATGCTCAACATAGCTGCTTATAACCCCTCCTGCATTGGCAACAAAATCAGGAATAATCAATACCCCTTTTTTAACAAGCATCTCCTCAATCTCATGGGTCATTGGAATATTGCTTCCTTCAACAATTATTTTTGCTTTAATCCTGCCAACATCTTCTTTCTTAACCAGGTCAGGAATAGCAGCAGTAACCAGTAAATCGCAATCAACATAGATTAAGTCTTTATTAGGCATCTTTTTCCCGCCTTTATAATTTATAATCTCTCCTTTTTCTTTCTTAACCAAGGCAAGCTCTTTAAAGTCTAACCCTTTTTCATTATATACCATCCCAGACCTGTCAGACACAGCAACTAACCTAGCTCCCTTCTCACTTAAAAATCTTGCAGCAAACTCCCCAACATTCCCAAAACCCTCTATTGCAACCTTAACATTTTTAATATCCATTTTTTTATGCTTTAAAGCAAGCAGGCACGCATGATATACTCCAAATCCAGTGCTTCCTAACTCATGCGGCAATCCTCCTAATTTAGCAGGCTTTCCAGTGCATGATTTTAAGCTCCCGTTTGCATGAGCAAACCATTCCATCTCACTCTCAGCCATATTCATGTCAGGAGCAGCAATATACATCTCAGGAGCAACAATCCTTAAAGCCCTGGCAAACTCTTCAACAATCTCTTTTTTCTTTTTCTTATCCAGCTTGCTGCTGTCAGCAATTATTCCAGACTTAGCCCCGCCAAAAGGCAGGTCCGCCAATGCACATTTTAAGGTCATGGCCCTTGCCAGCCTTGCAACCTCATCAACAGAAACACCAGGAGTCATCCTGATTCCCCCCTTTCCAGGACCTCTTTTAGTATTATCAATCACTAATATTCCTTTCATTCCAGACCTAACATCATACACCTGCAGTATTTTCTCAGGCCCAATTTCATCGTAATTTACCATTTTGACCTCTAAAGCAAAATAAAAAACAGAAGCTTGTTTTTATAGTTAACTATTGCCCGTTAATCCCATGCAATATCTTTTGCCATTAAATCTCTCTTTCATTTTGCCTCGGTGAGCTTTGTAGATATCTCCCCATCTTTTGTTGCTTTTTGTCCTCAAGGATTTCATTAACCCTTCTTTCAGCAATTTTTATATAGCCTTTATCAGTATCATAACCAACAAACCTGCGGCTGTTCATTAATGCCGCAACAGCCGTTGTCCCGCTTCCAATAAAGGGGTCA
>DATDYH010000057.1:0-2988 GCA_035289045.1 Candidatus Nanoarchaeia archaeon | reverse complement strand
GGGGGCTAAAAAAGCGTCCAATACAAAATACTTTGCTTTTGACCAATCTTTCAACCTGAGTACAGGGGAGGACCTAGATTTTATCTCAAGGCTAACAATCACAGAAGAACAAGAAAGCCCTTTTCTTAGGGAAGTAAGCAGGTATAAAGGCTCACAATCAGGCCTGGTTGAAATATTGCAGGATATGGGGATTACAATGTAGCCATATTACCAAATAATAGCTTATTCTTGCTTAACCAAACAAAACTCAGTCAAATAATTAAACCCCATAATAGCTACACTTCCAAGTAGTAACAATAGAAAGGTTTATAAATTGTAAAATCACCAAAAATGTATGAAAAATCCAGTTAAAGGCTTATTTAGAAAAGGGAGAGTGCTTCTTGGGATAGCTATAGCTTCTGTTCTCCTTCCTTTACAGGCAGGAGCTGACCCAGTAATTGACACTTTAAAAAGAATTTATGATGGCAATTATTCTCAAACCCAGGTTAATAAAGCTGTTTATGACCTTGCTGATTCCCAAGGGAACAGAGATGGCAGGCCAAGTATTCCAGAAATAAGCAATGCATTGCATAGTCTTGATTTAGCAACTCCTGGTATTGCAGATTTTTATGGTAATAAAGATGGGATAAACGATCTAGACAAAGAAGTAATGCCTCTTCTTAGAAGGCCCCAGACCATGTGCTTACAAAACCTGCTTGGAAAAGAAAATGCCTTGCTAGTTTGGGATGATTCTTTTAAATATCAGCCAAGAGCCGGAAACCCAAAAGATAAACAGAAAGAACATGAAGATTACACTCATTTAAGGATGCTTAGAGGTGCTGGAGATAGAGAATATGATGGTCATGGATCTAATTATGAAAACCTCGGTGTTACTCCGGAATATCGGATGAGGATGATAGCAGATATGGGGGGGGCTTTGGATATTTTTGCAGATATTTACTCAGGAAACAGAGATGGAGAATGGTCTCGTTCTGAGACTGACAGCTTATTAAACCTAAAGTCTCCATATTTCCCACCATCTCCAGGTATCTCACCATTAAGCCATCCAGTGGTAAGAAGTTTCAATAATATGCTTAGTTCCCATGGTTTAAAATTAGAGTATTAAAACTAAAGGCTAAGCTCTAAGTTTTAATAACCTCAACCAAATTATCTTCTATTTTAAACTCCACATTCAAAAACTTCTTCAGCAGCCAGATATTTGTTTCTAAATGCCCGGTCATTCTTGCGATTCTGAATCTGGAATTTTCATTAGCAAAGCACAAATAAGGAATTAACTGGTCAGCTAAATATTCATCAACAACAGCTCCAGAATTAATCTGTTCTATCAGTCCATTAGCAGCCTCTTCCCCAACCTGCTCGCTGTATTTGCCTCTCTCACCCAAAGCATCCCATCCAAGAATGCAGTTATCAAACTCAGCCCACAGCATAATCCCGGAGCCAGTGCTGCTACAGCTTGTATTTTCAGCACTAATCTTAATCGGGCATAAAAACTTCTTTCCAAGCGCTCTTGCAGCAGCCTCGGCCTGCCTTTCAGCAACCCTGGCTTTTTTCAAGTCATCACTGGCAATTGAAATCCCCCTAATAACCCTTAACTCACCCTGCTCAATAATGTCTAACCCTTTAATCTTCTCACAGGGCTTGCTCCAGAACAAAACACTTGCACCCCCTTTTGGATACATCCCATGCTTCACAATCTCCATGCCCATCTCAAGCCCAAGCTTTTTTAAAGCAGGAAACAAAACATTCTGAAAATAATAAAGATTAGGTGCGTATTTTCCAAAACTCCCTCCCCCAATAATCCTTATTTTAACATTATGCCCTGAAAAAAAGCATGGCAGCATTAAAGCCTGCAATACCAGCCCAACGCTTCCAGCAGTCCTAATTTCAACTTTAAGCTGTTTCTTGCTAATCTTCCCCGGAATAAACTCAAGCTCCCTGCTTCCAAGTTCCAAGCCTTTAGTTTCAGCATTGCATAACCTGGCAACAGCCTTAACAGCCTGCAAATGCTGCTCCTGCATCCCTGGATTAGCTCTTCCTTCTCTAATCTTGTTAATCTTAATCGCTTTTCCAGTAAGGGCTGCTAAAGCACATCCTAGTCTTAAAATGCTTCCTCCCCCTTCGCCGTAGTCTCCCGAGATTTCAATAATTTCCATAAAGTCAAGAAAAAGCCAGGCTATTTAAAATTTTGTTCTGAAACAGGCTTGGCATTTTTTAAAAAATAATCCCTCATCAACCTGCCATATTCCTCTGGAAATGTCTCTTTTAAATCCAGGCTTTTCAATACATCAGAAATCTTCTTGCTCAAAATATCAATCTCTTCCTTATCCTCTGTTAAAGCCTCAGCCTCAATATAAAATCCTAAGCCTTTAATCTCGTTTAATTCAACAACCACATTCCTAAATCTATAGCAATACCTTAATGTCTCAAAACAAGCACACTCCTTAAACCCAAGCACCTCTAAAAGAGCTAAAAATCCACTTAATTGTTCAGGATTTAACTCAAGATTAACCTCCCTTCTTGCTACATCCCCAAGCTTTCCAGTCTTATGAGTAACAATAATCTTACCATCACAATATCTTATCCTCAGATAACCAGGCTCTATGAAAAAAAAAGTCCTCATTCTCCTCTCTTCTAAAAACTCCCCCTTCCCCTCCAATAGCTTCTTGTATTTATCAAACTCCTTCTTAGAGGACACTCTGGCTTTCTTCTCTATCTCATACACCATAAAGTCAAGAAAAAACCAGAATATAAAAACTTAATCAAAACCCTTAAAAACCTCTCGTATAGAAGCATTACCATAGCGGGATAGAACAGTTAGGAGTGTTCGCTGGGCTCATAAATGTTTGAGAGACCCAGAGGTCGTTGGAAGTAAGCAATTACTGACGAATTCAAATCCAACTCCCGCTATATTTTTTTATATTTCTAATAAGAATTAATCATGTAGCTTATAAACCCTGTTTCACACAAAAAGAACATCACTTACAGGGG
>DATDYH010000056.1:0-2888 GCA_035289045.1 Candidatus Nanoarchaeia archaeon | reverse complement strand
AATGCCAAAAAGAAAGTCGGGATGGAAAGAGCTTGTGACCGGGGTTCAAATCCCCGTTACCGCATTTCAAAAGATTTTAAAAGCCAGAGGTTAAATGGGTTTCATGGCTAAAAAAAAGTTTTATGTGACTACCCCGATTTATTATGCGAATGCTGAGCCGCATGTGGGGTCTGCTTATACTACGATAGCTGCGGATGTTCTGGCAAGATGGCACAGGCTTAAGAATGAGGATGTTTTTTTCCTAACAGGTACTGATGAGCATGGACAGAAAATCCAGGAGACTGCTGAGAAAGCAGGGGTTAAGCCAAAGGAGTTTGTGGATAAGATAAGCCTGAAGTTTAAGGAAGCGTTCAAGCTGCTTAATGTTTCAAATGATTATTTCATCAGAACAACTGAGGAAGAGCATGAAAAGAGTGTTAAAAGAGTTTTACAGAAGCTTTATGATGCTGGAATGATTTACAAAGGAAGCTATGAAGCTTATTATTGCGTTGGATGCGAGCAGTATCTTACTGAAACTGACTTAATTGATGGGAAATGCCCTTTGCATAACCGAGAGCCTGAGCTAAGAAGAGAGGAGTCTTATTTGTTTAAGCTCTCGCATTTTCAGGATAAGCTGCTAAAGCTGATAGAGTCTGGGGAATATTGTATTTTGCCTGAGAGGAAGAGAAAGGAGATTGTTACTTTTATCAGCAATGGGCTAAAGGACATTTCTGTGTCGCGGCTGAAAAGCAAGGTTTATTGGGGGATTGAGCTGCCTTTTGATAGAAATCATTGCTGCTTCGTATGGATCGATGCGTTCTGGAACTATGTTAGCGGTCTTGAGAGTAATAACTGCTTTAAGAAATTCTGGCCTGCTGATGTGCAGCTTATGGCCAATGATATTCTAAGAGTGCATGCAACAATCTGGCCTGCTTTACTGCTTGCCACAAAGAACAAGCTGCCAAAAACATTGTTTGTGCATGGGTATTTTACTGTAAATGGCAAAAAGATGAGCAAAAGCCTTGGGAATGTAATAAACCCGGTTGAACTTGCAAAAAAATATCCTGTTGATGCGGTAAGATACTTTTTGTTCAGGGATATTCCTTTTGGGGAAGATGGTGATTTTTCAGAAGAAGCCCTGAAAGCTAGGTATAATAATGAACTGGCTAATGACCTGGGAAATTTAGTGAGCAGGGTATTAACCCTGGCTGAGAAAAATTTTAATAAAGGCATTAAAAAATATCCTGTTGAGAAAGGTCTGGCTGGAAAATTAAATATTGATGGGATAAGCAGGCATATGGATGAGTTGGAATTGCATCTGGCTTTGCAGGGAATAATGGGTTTTGTGAAGGAGTGCAATAGGCATATTAACAATGAGAAGCTGTGGGAGAGGAAAGGTGATGAGCTGGAGAAACATCTTTACAGCTTATTGGAGGGGATTAGGATTACCAGCTTGCTATTAACCCCTTTTATTCCTGAGTCTGCTGGAAAAATTAATAAGCAGCTGGGCATTAGCAGCAAGAGCCTGAAAGAGTGTGAATTCGGGCTGGTGAAAGTGTATAATGTTAAAAAAGAAGGAATATTGTTTAAGAAGGTGGAAGGGGAGAAAGATGTTCTTGTCCAGAATACCCCTAAGCTCTCAGTAAGCCCTTATCTTAAAAAACAAGGAATTAATGTTGCTGCAGCTTTAATTACAGATGCTAAAGTAGCTAATAGAAACAGCAAACTTGAGGGCTTGAAAAAAGATGTTGCTGATAAAATCTTGGGGGGTAAAATTGATAATGCTAAAATATTAAATGGCTATAAGGAGTTTTATGATAAGGCTGGCATGAAAGAGTGCGTGCCTGCTGCAGAGAACCTTATTAAGTTAGTGAAGAAAGGCAAAAAATTCCCTGAAATTAATACTATTGTGGATTGCTATAATCTTGTCTCAGCTGAAACAGGATTGTCCCTGGGTGCACATGATATGAATTTTATTAAAGGAGGGCTTGTTTTTAGAGAGACTAGGGGGGATGAAAAGTTTATTCCTCTAGGCGAGAAAAACCCTGTTAAGATTAACAAAGGCGAATATGCTTTTATGGATGAAGAAGAGGTTTTGTGCAGAATGGACATAAAACAAGGTGATAAGACCAAGATAACTAAAAACACCAAGAGCTTTATTATTTATGCCCAGGGAAATAAAAATGTTGGATTGGACTATCTCCAAAAAGCTTTAAAGAAAGCTTGTATTTTATTAGAAAAAGTTTGTGGGGCTAAATATCAAACATTAAAGGTGGAATAATGGAAGAGCTTGACATTAAGGAATTTATGAAGATGGATTTAAGGGTTGGCTGTATTAAGGCTGTTAAAGACCACCCTAATGCTGATAAACTGTATATTCTGCTTGTTGATATGGGGCCTATTGCAAGTGACTTCCAGATTGTGTCTGGGTTAAGGGCTGATTATAAAAAAGAGAACTTAGTTGGGAAGCAGGTTATAATAGTAAGGAATTTAAAGCCTAATGTTATAAGGGGTGTTGAGAGCCAGGGCATGCTACTGGCTGCGGTGCATAAGGGCAAGGTTGTTTTGATTAAGCCTGAGAAAAAAACAGAGGTGGGTGCTAAAGTTGAGTGAAAAAACAGATATTAATGAATTCCTGAAATGGGAGGAGAGCAAGCATAGAAAAAAGAGCCATAGGTTCAGAAACTTTATTTTATTGCTGATTATTGCTTTGACTTTATGGTTTGTTTTGGATAAGAAGAGCTTTCTTGCTTTCTGGGGATGGATTCTTGAATTAATTGTCAAGAAATCCAGCTGATAAGCCAAGAGCAAGCTTAATAAATATTCTTATTTTTTTATGATTATGAAATGCAAACAGCTTAGGAATAAGTATTTTATCAGACTTGTTAAAGGGGAGAAAATCATTGAGA
>DATDYH010000055.1:0-6026 GCA_035289045.1 Candidatus Nanoarchaeia archaeon | reverse complement strand
TTTATTTTAAGTCATAAAATACAGGGGTTTCTTGCGAGAAACCCCAGTGAGGAAAACTTTTCCAAATTGGCAAGCTGGCTATAGTGCCCTGTGGTTTTGCAGGCTTGGCAACAACAGGTCTGAATTGAATTGCAGCAACAGGAACCTCAACAACGACAACAGGGTGCGTGGAAATAGCCCACAAGGACATATTTTAATATGGAAACTAACCAATTCTACCCTGAAGTTTATGATATAAATAATCTCTTTCTCGCATACAAAAAAGCAAGAAAAGGAAAGTCAAAGAAGCTTTATGTTGTGGAATTTGAAAAAGATTTAATCAAAAATCTTGTTATGCTATCAGAAGAATTAAAAAGCCGGTCTTATTTTCCATTGCCATTAAAAACATTTATCTTAAGGGATCCAAAAACAAGAAAGATCAGCAAATCAGATTTTAGGGATAGGGTTGTCCATCATTCTCTCGTAAGGGTTATTGAGCCGATCTTTGATAAGTCTTTTATTTATGATTCCTGTGCAAACAGAATAGGCAAAGGAAGCTTATTTGCCTTGAAAAGATTTGAATCCTTTAAAAGAAAGGTAACAAACAACTTAACCTCAGAAGGGTTTTGCCTGAAAGCAGACATAAAGCATTATTTTAAAGAGGTTAATCACAATACATTAGTCAATCTGATAAAGAAGGATATATCTGATGAAAGAGTTATCATTTTAATCAAAAGAATACTCAAAAATTCTTCAAGTATTAAGAAAACCTCAGAAAAAGGCATGCCTCTAGGAAACCTAACCTCTCAGTTCTTTGCTAATATTTACCTAAATGAACTTGATTATTTTGTCAAACACAAGCTAAGGGCTAAACATTACATAAGGTATGTTGATGATTTCATAATCCTGCATAAATCAGAAAAACAGCTTACTAAATGGAAAGTTGAAATCAATGAATTTCTTAAAGAAAAATTAAAAATTGAGCTTCATCCCAAAAAATCAAGAATAATCTCTCTGTCAAGGGGGATTGATTTTATTGGGTTCAGAAACCTTTATTATCATAGGCTTTTAAGAAAAAGAAACATAAGAAAGATGAAAAATGTAATTGAGAGATACAAAAGAGAAGAGATAAGCAAAGAAAAAGCTCTTGAGATTTTTCAAGGTTGGCGGGCTTATGCAAAATGGGCTAATAGCTTTAAGTTAAGGAAAAGGTTTATGAAGAAATTTGATTCTAATGCAATCCTCTTTTAGAGTCAAACCTTCTTTATTCTATATCCAGCATAAAGATCACAATAATCCAGCCTTCTCAAGAAATTAATTAAGCTATAGAACAGGCCAAAGGAAAGTTTTAAATACAAGTAATACAAGTAATACTTTATGAAAGCACTTCAGATAAGCGTCAAAAATGTAGAAGAGGGAATATTTAATGAGTTTAAGGCAGAATCTGTAAGAGAGGGAATAACTATAGGAAAGTCACTTACACTTGCTATGAAGCTTTGGCTTGAGAGAACACAGAAGCCTAAACTTAGCATTCTTGATTTTAAGCCAGGAAATTGGGGAAAAGGAACAGCAAAAACAAGTGAAGCAATAGACAACATCCTTTATTAACATGGCAATCTTCATAGATGCAAGCGTATTCTGCGCATATGCAAATCTCAGGGATGTTAATCACACAAAAGCAAAATCATTGTTAAAAGCCATAGCCATGAATACATATGGCAGACCCATAACAACAGATTACATCTTTGATGAAACCGTCACAGTAGCATACAGAAAAGCTGGCAAACAAACAGCTTTGGGCCTTGGGCAGCATATCTTGGATTCAGAAATTATTATGGCAGAGGTAGACTCAATAATATTTCAGGCAGCATGGCAGTTCTTTAAAGAGAAAAATAATCTTAGCTTCACAGATTGCACAATTCTCGCTTTCATGCAGCTCTTTGGTATTGGCAAACTAGCTACATTTGACAAAGAGTTTAAAACCATAGCAGCCTTGCAGGTTATTGACTCATGAAACTCAAGGTTTTTTTAATCTATACCCAGCATCAATATCCTCAACAATCCAGCCCTTATTGTTTATCTCAACTCTTAACTCATCAGCTCTCTTCCAGTCTTTATTATCCCTTGCTCTCATCCTCTCTTCAGCAAGCTTGGTAATCTCTTTTGGAATCTTCTCTTTTTTAATCTCCCCAAGCCCCAGGCCAAGGATATTATCAAGCTCAAGCAATAATTCCCTGCTCTTATTTCCACCGCCATGCTTATTCACCTCAGCAACAAAGTTAAACACGCCAGCCATTGCTTTTGGAGTGTCAAAATCATCATTCATGGCTTTAATAAACTCTTCTTTAGCCTTTTTCAGCAATCCTGCATCATCCACTCCTTTTTCATTCAGCTTATCAAAACAAGTATAGATTCTTTCCAGCGAGTTTTTGCTCTGCTCAAGCAGTTCAGGGGAAAAATTCATCATGGTCCTGTAATGATTGCTCACAAAAGCATATCTTATTACCCAGCCATTATAATTTTTCAGGACATCTCTTATTGTTAAGAAATTTCCCAGGCTTTTTGACATCTTCTCCTTGTTAATATTAAGAAAAGCAGTATGCAGCCAGTATTTAACAAAAGGCTTTTTCCCGGATATAGACTCCATCTGGGTTATCTCAGCTTCATGATGTGGGAAAATCAAATCAACAGCCCCACCATGCACATCATATTGTTGCCCAAACTCCTTTTCAGTAATTGCAGTATCTTCAATATGCCACCCAGGCCTTCCATCTCCAAGGCTAGACTTCCAGACAGGCTCGCCAGGTTTTGAAAATTTCCACAGGCAAAAGTCTCCAGCACCTCTTTTCTCCTTATTTTCATCAATCCTTGAAACAGCATCATCATCCTGCTGTTTTGTTCTCTTTGCTAATTTTCCATATTCAGGGAACTTGCTTAAGTCAAAATACCACCCATCAGCAATCTTGTAAGCGCAACCCCTTTTTATTAATCTTTCAACCTGGCTCTCAATCTCTTTAATATGGTCTGTAGCCCTTGCATACTTTGTAACACTATTTATCCCAAGAGCTTTAACATCCTCCTTAAAGTAAGCCTCATAGTCCTCAGAAATCCTCTTCCAGGGAATCTTCTTCTCATTAGCCCTCTTTATTATCTTGTCATCAACATCAGTTATGTTCATCAGGTAAAAAACACTATACCCGGAATACCTCAAATACCGAACAATCACATCAAACTGGACATAAGTCTTTGCATGCCCTAAATGGCCATAATCATAAACAGTAGGCCCGCAAACAAAGAAATTAACCTTCTTCCCATGCAAAGGCTTAAACATCTCTTTCTTCCTGGTTAATGTATTATACACTTTAAGCATACAGCAGAAAAACAAGCAAGCTATTTAAAATCTTTTATTTCACAACATCAATAATCAGGCTGTCCTCTTTATCAGGCTCAGTAATGCCTGTTCCAGAAACTTCTATATTGCACACTTTATTTCCCAGCCCGCTTCCCTTGCTTACCTGGGCTAATAAAACCAAGCTAACCTGTTTCCCAGAGGCTATATCATAAGACTTTGATTTGCTCGCCTGAGTGTCAGCAAACAGGCATTTCAAGTCCCCGGGATTAACGCTTTCAACCTTTGCAAAAGCCCCTGTATAATCCACATCCTCAAGATTTGCAATGATTACATCTATTTTTTCAGAATTTCCAGCCTCAACACTTGCAGCATCAGGCGTTAAAGTTAATAATTTCTGGGCATTAAGCTCCTCAAGCTGCCCCCCAATTTTTTCAAATGCATCATCAGCAGCCCCAAACAGCTTCTCCCTTATAGTGTCAATAAAAGCCAAGCCAACAATCAAAATAGTGATTCCAAGCACAACAATCACAATAGTGTTGACAGAAAGCTCCAAAGCACCTCTATTTTTCATGCTCTTAACAATCAATCCTTGTTTATTAAATTTTCTGTTACCATCCCACCAAGTCTTTAATCTTTCTATACTTTCTAATCGCAGCCTCATTTCCTTTATCAAGTAATCTAATGTAATCCTAAACCCTTTTGTATATCATTCCCATTAAATCCAGCACTCTTACCCAAAGGACCATTCCTTCAAAGCAAACATCAATTAAAGCTTGATAACCCCTATAACTCCTTAAGCTTAGCATATTTCTGCCTGGGAGCAGCCCTCGCCTTGGCTAACTCTTTTTTCGCCCAAGGAGTCAATACCCCTTCTTCTACAAGAATATTCTTAATCAGGGTAAGCTCAGTCTTCAAATGAACAACCTCTCTTTCAAGATGTTGTAATGTAATATCTGCCATAATATTAAATTAGCAAAGCCCTATTTAAAACTTTTTAAAATAAATCTGGGACCTCGGGGATTTGAACCCCGGATTGTGGAGGGCAAGTAAACCTTAACCCCTTCACCACGGTTTCCGTAGAAACCCTTCAGCCGTGTCTGAGATTACCTTAAGGTAAAGCTCTCCCGGTCTGAGCTAAGGCCCCTTATAAAATCCCAAAAGAACAGCTTATTTAAAAGTTTCGTTATAAAATACCCATTGCAGATAATAAATCCTTAAAAGCCTAAAAATCTTCTGCATATTATGGAAAAACTCACATTTCTTGGAGTAGCTGGCAATGATGCTGTTCCCCTTGGCCTGGCATCTGGAGGCATAGTTCTTAACTACAGGAACTACCAGATTTTAATAGACCCTGGCCCAGGCACATTGCTCAAGGCAAGGGAGTTTAACATCCCGATTGCCAATACCAATATTATTCTTGCTTCGCATAACCACCTCGCTCATTGCAGCGACATTAACCTCCTGATTGATGCATTAACCTATCACGGCATGGACCCAAGAGGCATCCTAATTACAGATGAATCAGTAACCCATGGGACAAACCTTGAAAGGCCCATGCTTACAAGGCTGCATAAAAGATTCATTGAAAAAGAGGCAGTCCTCCTGCCCGGGCAGGAAATTGTCCTTCCAAGCATAAAAATCCAGGCATTAAAAACCAATCATCCATCATGCCCGACAGCCATTGGCTTTAAAATCATAACAGACGAATTAATAATAACTTATTCTTCAGACACAAAATTCTTTGACGACATCTCAGACTTGTACAGGAACACAGACATTCTTATTCTAAATGTGCCTTACCCAAAAAAAGTTTCCACAGAAACAAATTTAAACATAGATGATGCAGCAAAAATAATTTACGGAGTAAAGCCAAGGCTTGCAATCTTAACCCATTTCAACAGGCAATTAATAAAAGAAAGCCCAATCTACTATGCAAGAGAAATTCAGAGAGAAACAAACATCCAGACCATAGCTGCAAAAGAAGGACTGGCAATTGAAATCATGGCATTCTCAAAACTCTTCAGGCAGAACACACTAACCAGGTATTAGCAAAACCCATTTAAACTAATCAATCAACAACCAACCATGCCATATCCAGTCTGTCATGTCTATATTGCCCTGCATTATGCTGCCAACCCTAATTACATAACAGGCTCTATCTTTCCTGATGTAACGCATTTGCTAATCCAGGACAAAAAGCATAAGCTGATGAGCCCTTTTATTAAAGCACTTGGAAAAACTAAAGAGCATAAGGAGTTTATCAAAGGCATCAAGCTTCATGTAGCCATTGACAAGCATCTTCACAAGTTCTATATTTATCCAAAAGCAGACATTCTTGCCAAGGAGTTTAACCTTCACTCATCAACAGCAGAAGGCTATATAGAAATTGCTCTTGACAGGCTGATTGACAGGCAGCATCCGGAAATAGCAAGAATAATCAAAAGCTCAATAAAATCAGTCAGCACAAAAAAATTAGCATTATACCTTTCAGCTTCAACAAAGATGCCTCTCAAAAAAATGAAAAAAGCATTGAAATCTGCAAGATTAGTTGCAGGCTTCAAAAAACCATACAAGTTAAGAGCCTTAATACTAAAAGCCTTAATCTTAAGAAAATACTCCAGGCTGAGAGTAAGGGAGTTTAAGCTGTTAAAATCAAGAAAAATTGCAAAACAAGCAGAGGCATTAATCAAGAAAG
>DATDYH010000054.1:0-2631 GCA_035289045.1 Candidatus Nanoarchaeia archaeon | reverse complement strand
AATAGATTCAAAGGACTATTTTGAATTTACCCCTGGAATTCTTAGGGCAATAGCCAATCCCGTGCATCTCAAGACTATCCATGTGCGCTATGCTGATTATCTTAAAAATTCAGGGATAATCACAGCAGAGATTATCAAGGTAATGAAAGCCTGCATCCTGCTAAAGGGCAGGAAAATAGGCTTTGACTATCTGTGTATCTGCCTTGGCTCAAGCTATGCAAAGCCCATAAAAGAGCAAAACATGGTGCTGGCCATAAGGGCTTCCCATCTGGCAGAATCGCACAAGCTTCTGAAAGCTGCTAAAAAAATCCTTGTCATTGGCGGAGGCCTTGTCGGAGTGGAATTGGCAGCAGAAATCTGCACCCATTACAAAAACAAAGAGATAACATTAATCCACAGCAAGCCAAGATTAATTGAAAGAACATTTCCCAAAGCATCAGGCTATGCTGAAGAATTCTTAAAAAAGAACAATGTAAAAATAATGCTAAACACGCCTGCAATAATAAGCAGGCATAAGCAACCTGCCCCACAGTATGAACTGGCTTTTTTATGCACAGGCATCAAGCCAAATTCAGAGCCTCTTAAACCAAGTTTCCAGGAAGCCATTGATGATAAAGGCTTCATCAGGGTTAATGCATTTCTCCAGGTCAAAGGGTGCAAAAACATCTTTGCAGCAGGTGACATCGCAGCTGTTAATATTGAAAAAACAGCCCAGAATGCAAAAGCCCAGGCAGCTTTGGTTATAGCAAATATCCTCGCCCTGGAAAACAGGCAGAGCCTGAAAACATACAACCCCCGCCCAACCCCAATCATCATAAGCCTTGGAAAGTTCAATGGTATATTTGTCTGGAAAAGCTTTGCTTTTTCCGGGTTAATCCCTGCAGTAATCAAGTTCATTATTGAGAAAAAAGAAATGCTCGGGCTGAAAAACCCATTCAGAAAACATTTATATAAACAATAGCTCTAACAACAATATGAAGACAGTCATGGTTTTCTCCCCTCACCCAGATGACCTCCAGATTGCCATGGGCGGAACAGCATTAAAGCTGCTGGCAGAAGGCACTAAAATAATCCAGGTAGTGTTTTCAGCCGGGCAGAGTTCTAACCCCCATTTAAGAGAAGAGGTTATTATAGGCAAAAGAAAAAAGCAGTCAGAAAAAGCCTCAAGAATCATGAATATTACAGAAACAATTTATTTTAACCTGCAGGACATGAACTTAAAAGATGATGTCCACAGGGTAGATGAGGAGCTTCTGGCATTAATAGCAAAGCATGACCCAATCACGCTTTACATTCCCTCATTAGTTGACCGGCATCCAGACCACCAGGCAGTCTCTTCAAAAATCCTGGAATTAACCCAGAATAAAAAAGTCCATGTTCTTGCTTATGATGTCTGGGGCGGGGATGACAAAAGATACCCAAGAATCTACATTAACATAACCCCCTATTTCAGGCAAAAGCTAAGGCTGATGAAGCTCTTCATAGAAACAGAATGGTTCTCAATCTACCTCCAGTATCTTCCTGTAATCTTCAGGGCAATTAAAAATGGTTATAAAATCCACTGCAAATATGCTGAAAGGTTCTACATACTAAGATGAAAAGCCAAAAAGAAGAAAGCACAAGAAAGAACATGAAGCTTTTCTTTATCATAACAGGCATAGGCCTGGGCCATACCATGCGGGAAGCAGCAATTATCAAAGAGATTAAAAGCCAGCAGCCCACAACAGAAATCGTCATCGCAGGCTATAAAAACTCTTATCGGTATTTTAAAGGCAAATATCCTGTAATAAAAATTCATGGCCATAAATTCCCAGAAGGCTCTTTCTCAGTCAGCAGGGTTAAGTCCTTAATCATGAACCTCCCTTATCCTTTCTGCGCCCAGCTTGACAAAGCAAAGCTGGTAAAACTCATCCAGGAATATGGGCCAGACCGAATAATTGTTGATATCCAGCCCGTGGGCATAGAAGCAGCCAGGGCATGCAATGTAAAATCCATAGCAATTTACAATCTTGACATCAATGAATGGCAGGAGTTCAACAAGACTCTCTCAAAAGTGAACAGAATTCAGTCAAACATCATCTTCAGCTTTGTTAAAAAGGCCTATAGCCTTGCAGATAAGGTAATCATCCCCACAATCCACAAGCCAAAATCTTATGGAAGATACAGCCTTATCAACCCCATCCTCAGGCTAATGCCTTATGAGCTTCCATCTGAAAAAGAGTTGATGAAAAAACTCCAGTTAACCAGGAAGCCAATTCTGGTAATGCTCGGAGGGAGCAAGTTTGGCTTTAAAATAGCTGATAAAATAGTAAAGCTGGCAAAAGGCTTTGATGAACATTTCATCTTCTTTGG
Organism: Candidatus Nanoarchaeia archaeon; assembly: GCA_035289045.1. Lineage (GTDB taxonomy): Archaea > Nanobdellota > Nanobdellia > SCGC-AAA011-G17 > GW2011-AR20 > DATDYH01. The sequence continues at coordinate 279 of DATDYH010000054.1, read as the reverse complement.
CTATAAAGAGCTAAATGAAAAAAACATAACCTCATTCAGGTTCAAGGAGAACTTCCTGGAGTACTTAAAAACAGCAAAGGCATGCATTTTATTGTCAGGCCATACAGCGCTCTCAGAAGTCGTAGTCTATAAAAAGCCTGCATTGGTTTTTCCATTCAGGAATTATGTTGAGCATTATATTAATGTAAGCTCGCTAAGAAGCTATATCATCCCAAGGTACATTAACAGCAATATAGAAGAAGAGCAGCTTTCAGAATACATTAAAGAGCTGCTTGACAA
>DATDYH010000053.1:0-2386 GCA_035289045.1 Candidatus Nanoarchaeia archaeon | reverse complement strand
TCAGAAAAACAAATTCTTGAATTCCTAAGCTCAAGAAAGCAGTACTTAGAAGCAGTCTGCATTACAGGAGGAGAGCCCCTGCTTGATCCTGAAGTGTTAACTTTTATTGCAGGCATCAAAGCCCTTGGCTATCTGGTTAAGCTTGACACTAATGGCAGCAACCCCGAGTTATTGCAAAAAGCTATTGAAAAAAGCCTTATTGATTACATTGCAATGGACATCAAGTCATGCAAAGATGATTATGACTTGCTGGCAGGAGCATCAGTTGATATTCAAAAAATTGAAGCAAGCATAAGGCTCATATTAAACTCAGGCAGGGACTATGAATTCAGGACAACTGTTATCAAGGGCCATCACACCCCAGAGAGCTTAATTTCAATAGGCACATGGGTTTCCAGCCTGTCACCAGAGAAGCCAAAAAAATACTGCATCCAAAGCTTTATCCCCAGGCCAGGCAAGTTAATAAATGAAAACTTTGAGAAAATCCCCCAGTTCACAAAAGCAGAGCTTGATAACTTAAGGGAAGCAGCCCTTCCATATTTTCATGAAGTTATACTCAAAGACAATATATAGTTTAAATCATAAAAATACTTTTATAATCTCTTGGTATATCACTCAAAATGATAATTGGCATAACTGGAAGCATAGGTGCTGGAAAAGGTGTTGTTACTGATTTTCTTAAGGAAAAAGGATTAAACCATTACTCTGTAAGGGATTTTCTAGTAGAAGAAATAAAAAAGTGGGGAATGCCAGTTAACCGCGATTCAATGGTCACCATTGCTAATGAATTAAGAAAAAATAACTCCCCAAGCTATATTGTTGAGCAATTGTATGAAAAAGCAAAAAAAGAAAATAAAGATTGCGTAATAGAAAGCATCAGGACATTAGGAGAAATAGAGGCTTTAAGAAAAAAAGAGGCCTTCTTTTTAATCTCAATTGATGCTGACCCAGAAATCAGGTATAAAAGAACAATCAAAAGGGGGGGAGAAAAAGACAGCATAAGCTTTGAAAAATTCATTCAGGATGAAAAACGAGAGCTGAGCTCTAATGATCCAAATAAGCAAAACCTGAGCGCATGCATAACAGCCTCTGATTTCAAGTTAACCAATAATGAAAATCTTGAAGAGCTAAGAAAAAAATTAGATGAATTATATGAAAAAATCAAAATCAGAAATCTCAGGCCTGGCTGGGATGAGTATTTTATGGAAATCTCTCATGCAGTCGCAAGAAGAGCAACATGTGACCGGGGAAAGTCTGGCTGTGTAATAACTAAAGACAAAAGAATCTTAGTTACAGGCTATGTTGGAAGCCCAACAGGCATCCCTCATTGCGATGAAGTCGGCCATCAGATGAAAACAGTAATCCACGAAGATGGCACCCAAACCCACCATTGCACAAGAACAACCCATGCAGAGCAAAACGCAATCTGCCAGGCAGCCAAGCTCGGAGTCCCAATAGATGGAGCAACAGTCTATTGCAAGATGACCCCCTGCTCAACCTGTGCTAAGCTAATAATTAACTCGGGCATAAAAAGGGTTGTAGCTGAGAAAAAATATCACGCAGGCCAAGAATCAGAAGAATTATTCAAAAAGGCAGGCATTAAGCTTGATATTCTTAACCAGGAAACAGAAAACTACCCTAATCAATAAAAACAAGAACATGCAAGAACTAACAAAAGCAACATTATTGCAAGAGCTAAGCTCCAACCCAGTAATAGTAATAAAGTTTGAAGCAAGCTGGTGCAGCTCCTGCCAGGCAACCAGGGAGATGTTTGAAAGAATAAGCAATGAATTCCCGCAAGCAAAGTTCGCGAGCATAGACCTTGCCAATAACCAGGAAATAATGGACAGCTACAATATAGAAGACCTTCCAACAATAGCAGTTTTCAAAAATGGCAAAGAAGAGACAAGAATAGCAGGAGTAAAAACAGAGCAGGCACTAAGGGCTAAGCTGGCATCATCACTAAAACAAGCATAAAAAACAATTTAAACCACCTTCATTTATAATAATCAATGAGCTTCCCCCAATCAACCCTAAAGCAGAGAAAATTATTTTACCAAAAAGCATTCTCTCCATTAAAATTAAGCTCATTTTTCAAAATCACACCCCAGTATTATGCCCTGGATGCTGGAACAGAAACAGGCATAATAAAAAACAAGCAAAACATAAACACAATAATCAACTTAGGTCCAAACCTCCCCCCCTCAAAATTAAGGCATTTATTCCTGCATTATCTTCCAGAAGATGTTTATTACGACAGAAACATCTACAAGAACGCAGCAGTCTGTGAAAAATTGCTGTCAAAAGGAAGCTCTCCAGACAAAATAAAAACCAATATTCTTGCCCAGCAATTAGCCTTTGATTTGGATGTTGAAAACTTAGGCTG
>DATDYH010000052.1:0-5915 GCA_035289045.1 Candidatus Nanoarchaeia archaeon | reverse complement strand
CTGCTATATCATGCATCATAAATCCAAGAGAATGGACATGGAGAATATCTAAATCAGCTTTTCTTATGGCATTAATAATTCCTGGATATAATGCGAGATAATATCTATACCTGAAGATTGTCCTGAACCTGTGGATATTGAGATTATGAATTGTTTCTTCTTTTGGAAAGATTTTGCTGTCTTTCCTGTCTGAGGTAAAGATATGAACTTCGTGCTTTTTAGAGAGCTCCTTAGCTAGGTAAAAGCAGTTGTTTTCTGCCCCGCCTGCTACTGGGTAGAAATATGTTGTGAGGAAGCCTATTCTCATAAAGATGATGCAGTAAATAGGTTTAAATAACTTCTTAAAAACTGGGGTTATAAGAAAATGGGGGGAGATCGATTTTGGGGTTTAAACGGGTATTTGCTAATTTTAATAGTGTTAATTCTGGTTCTTGCGGTTAAATATGGGGGTGTTGGCAGGACTGATCATTATGAGCAGATTCCTCTTGTTAAAAGGGCTATTGATAGCAATTTTCTTAAGAATGATTGGTTTGTTAATAGCTATGAAAATTTTAATGTAAGGTTTTATTTTGTACACCTCATGGCATTTCTAAGCAAGATTATCGGGTTAAAAATAGCTTATCATCTTATGTATGTCCTGGCTATATTTTTCTCATTATTAGCTGTGTACAAGATAGCTTTTATTCTTACTAAAAATAAAAAGACTAGTATTCTTGCATTACTGACTGGATCTATTACAGCAAGCACTATTTTGGGGTCTTATGATGTTATCAAAGATATACTGGTTCCTGCAACATTAAGCGTTCCTTTTTGTTTATTCTCAATATATTACTTGATTAAGGAAAGGTGCTATCTATCCGCTATTTTTGGTGGACTGGCAACGATTTTTCATATCAATATTGGAGTTCATCTTGCATTGTTAATTGGGGTTTATATTCTTATATTCAGCAAAGACTTAAAGAAGCTTGTGTTTACTGAGTTGATATTCTTTGCTTTTGGCTCATTAAACCTGGTTCCTTCTGCTATACAGGTTATTGCTGGGGGGTATGCGATGAGCTCTTTGGAGTTCATAAGAATTATTGGTTTTGTAAGACATCCTGGGCATACTTACTTGTTCACTGAATGGGGAAGAAGAGACCTAATAACCTCTTTTGTTTACCTTTTGCTTGTTATTATCTCTTTTATTAAGGTCTATAAGAGTAAACTGATTGAAAAGAAATCTCTGAATGTGGCTTTGCTGTTTATGATTCTTCCTTTTGTTTTTAGCATTATCGCGATGATTTTTACTTATTTAATTCCTGTGAAGTTCATAGTACAGATGCAGTTCCTAAGGAGTATGATATTTTTTAAATTGTTTGGGGGGGTTATAATCTCTGCTTATCTTGTTGATAACTTAAATAAATCTGGGAGTGCATACGAAAAACTGCTTCCTGGTTCATTAATTGCCGCACAGAGCTTTATTTTCTTTCCTATTGTTGCTTTGGCATATATTGGTTATTTTGGGCTCGTGAAATCGTGGGTGGGAAAGAAAAGAGCGTATATTAATGTGTTAATTTTATGCATTTTAGTTCTTGCTTTTATCGGGCTGTATTATTTTGGGGTTTATTATATTGATTTTATCCTGTTTGTAATATTGACAGGGCTGGTTTATCTTGTTTACAGGGCCGGGGTTGACAGAAGAAAGGTTGTTATCCTGGCTTTTACTGGCTTGCTTGTCCTGTTCTTCCTTATTAATCATAGCCTTAGTGGGGGGGTTAATGAGAGTGAAAAGGTATATTCCTGGATAAAGATGAATACTGATAAAGAGAGCTTGTTTTTGATTCCCCCAAATATTGCTTCGTTTAGGCTAGATGCTGAAAGGGCTGTTGTTGTTGATTACAAAGCTTTTCCTTTTAATGACAAGGAGATAAAAGAATGGATTAGCAGGATTAATGAGGTTACGAATAATGTTGAGTTTAAACATCGCGGGCAAAGATATGTTGAGATTAAAAAAGGATATGCAACATTAACAAAAGAGAATGTGCTTAGGCTAAAAGAGAGGTATGGTTTTGATTATGCTCTTTTTTACAAGCCAAATGATGTCGGATTTAAGATTGCTTACCAGGATGATTGGTTTGTTGTTTATGATTTAAGAGGATAACTTGTTATTAACTCTGTCTTATCATCCGGGTGCAATAAGTATAAAGAAATTTTAGGCAGTGTTGCTGGGCCTGAGAATTTTTCTATTGGGCATAATTTTTTGAATAATTCTGCGTTTTCTGGAGGATTAAAACAGCAGAGGTTTATATGGGGAAGTAAGATTGGCTTTGAGTCTCCTGCATCTACAAATGGAAATCCATATTGTTTGATGCTCTTTGCTAATAGTGGGGGGAGTGTTGCATTTTGATACCTGTGATGAACCTGCCCTTTTCTTAAATCATTAAGGACATTTACAATGAGCTTTTGCAACTTTGTGATTTTTGCTTTGTCTTCCTCCCTGAATTTTAAAGCCAGGCTGGTTCCTCCACCCGCTAATAAGTCATTTGGGAATTCCTGCCACTCTTTCGCAATCTCCACTTCAAGAGCATTTTCTTTTGCAGCAAGATGGCTGAGCCTTTTTTCCACTTCTGCCAAATCCTGAGCGAGGCTAACATAAATGGTGGAATGGGGCGGGTCAAAAAGATATTTTTGTTTTCCAAACCTGTCTGCAATAATCAGTTTAGCTTTTGCTACTTCTGCTTCTGTTTTGTGGTCTGGTGTTAGCGCAACAAAGTAGGCTTTCATTTTGATTTAAGCTGTTTTTTCATCTCTGAGGTGAATTTTATTGTCCTTTTTATGAATTTCCATTTTGAGCTTAAGCCTGTGTTCCAGGCTGACTGGCCGTGGAGCCTTTTGGTAAAGGAAACAGGGAACTTAACCATGTTGTAATCCAAATTCTTAGCCATATAATAGAAATAGAGGTCAAAAGAAAAATCCTTTGGTGGGTTAGTTATGTTTGATAAGAAGGATTTATGAAACAGGTTTGGCTGAGCGTTGATATCAAACAAGACCTTTCTTAACATCAGTGTTTCAAATACTGACATGCCGAATGTAAAGAAGGTGTCGAATAATGCCCTTTGTTTTCTATTGCCTTTAATGTAGCATTTTTCTGGGTTTGGCTGCTGAAGGATTAAGTTATGGGCTTTTATTACATCCTCGGGATCTGTTTGCATGTCAGCATGAGTCCAGGCGAGATACTCTCCTTTAGCTGAAGTTAATCCCTGATAAATTGAATGGCCATAGCCCTGTTCATTGATAAACAAAGGCTTTACAAAATGGTATTTTTTTGCCAGCTTCTTTAGTTCCTCTCTTGTGTTATCTTTTGAGCCTGTATCTTCAACAAAGATAACCTCTGCTTTTAAGTTTTTTAATATCGAAATGTATTTTTCAGCAACTAACCAGACATTTTTCTCTTCATTAAAAACAGGGATTATGATTGAAAGGTTTATTTCTGCCATTTTTGCTCTGTAAAGAATCTTTCCCAGGCTTTTATCTGTTCCTGATTAAGCCCTTGAAGAGCTTTTAAGGTGTTAAACCTGTAATGATGATAGATTCTGTCAAATTTGTATAACTCTGCTGGGGTGCCCCAGCCAACATATAGCTCAACGTCAAAGATTATGCTTTTCTTTCCAAGCATGTTAAGCACAATTGGGAGGTTGTCAAGATAATACTCATTATTTGTCTTTATTTCTTGCTTCATCATCAGCCTTATTGCTTCATAAAGTGTTTTTGCGGATTTTAAATAAAATGTTGCTGTGACAATATGCTCATTAAATGGGTCGTCTGATGGTGGGATTTTAACAGACATATTTGTTATTGTTTTTCTGTCTTTTCCAAGAACACAATAACCCCATGATTTTGGGGATTCTGTTATTCTGGAATCTCTTGTAAATGTCCAGAGGATGCAGTCAACTGAAGGGTCTTTTTTTAGTTTTTCAAACTCTTCTTTATTATACAAATAAGCATTATCGCAGGAGGCTATGAAGACTTCTTCGTCTGGGTGAAAATACTGCTCTGCACAGAAAATTGAGGCTCCTCCTAAAAGGTCCTTGTCAACTGTTATGATTGCATTTGGAATTTTAAGCTTGATGATTTTGTCAATCCCATAATTGTCAATATGCTCCCGGTTAAGAATAAAAATCCATTTGTCTGATTTTGGAAGAGAGTCTATTACCCTGTAGATCATTGGCTGGCCCTGGACAGGAATTAATGGCTTTGGAAGGGTATAGCCTAGGTCTGAGAACCTTCTTCCCTTTCCTGCCATTGAGACTAGGTTTGCCATGTTAATCCCTTAATTTAATTGTCTCGGTATGCCTTGGTGTTGCTGTTAAATCTATCTTGTCTTTTGGTGCATACCTTATTAAGTCCTCCTCTGATTCAAAAGGTAACCCCCATACAATTAGGTTTCCTGATCTATACTTGCCCTGGGGGTCAAAAGATGCTCGCCCTACAATGTGATCTATACTTGGTCTTATCTCTTTGTGAACTCTACCCGGGGATGCATGGGGCTTGTAAAGTCCTCTTGCTCCTGGAAACCCACAAAAATCAATATTTTCTTGCGCTTCTCCTGAGAAACCTGTCCTGAACCTTTCATAAACTCCTGCTGTGTTAAAATGGCGGCTTGCCTCCATTACTGCTAAATGCAGGTCCTTGAAGTTCTGCCTGTCTTGCTCTCTTACAACTGTTCTGACCTCAACAAGTTTTCCTGGGGTTAGAATATCTTCTGCACCAGTTATTTCATAATTTACCCTTTCAAACTTTCCTCCCAAGGCTCTTAATGATGCTCTAAAAGAATCCATGTCTCCTGTTCTTGCGCACATTAATGTGAAATGCGGGTCATCTCTTAAGAATCTTGACTGTGCTGGATCATCAACAATTTCATCACCGAGAAAATCTATAAGCTCTCCTTTTTTTCCTAGGATGATTGAAGCTAACCCTTCTCCGGGATGTAGTTCTACAAAGTAATTAGTAACATAACCCATGTTAGTTACCTCCATCTATTTCTTGCCTTAAACTCTCTCTTAAGGAAAGAAGGAAATGCTTATAAATGTTTTTATTATATAGTGAATATGGGCAGATTTAAAGACTTTTTAGCGAGGAAGAGTGGTATTTATGATGAGTTTAGAGATTTAACTAAACTAAAGCGAGATGGGATTGTTCCTTCAGATGATGTTTTGAACGGAGTTCGGGGAGGAATTGTTGCATTACAATATAAAGATGGGGGCACTGAATCTGCTGCTGAATTTGCAAAAAGAATAGCGGGGGTTGTTCCGAGCATTGCTTATTCTCCTGAGATACTTCATACTTCAATTTCAACGCATCCTGATTGCGATTTGGGTGTGTTAGTTAAGGCTGCTGATGTGGCTTCCAGAAAGGTTAGGGGGGTTCTCAATAACAATTCTATAGGCTATAATGAATGGCTATCCAACCAAGGCACGGGGTTGTATGCTGGTGTGCCTAAGCCTCTCTTCCTTATGATTGCGCAAGAAGTGGTTAATTCTGCCAGAGAAGATGGTGTTGAGTTAAGATTGCCAAGAATGGCTCATATGACTACAAATAGATATACTCAAAAAATTGGTCCTGAAGGATTAAAAGATTTTTTAAAGTTAATGGATGAGGCACCTGCTCTTGGAAGATTATTTCCAAGTGATATTGTTGTTGGGATATACTCTTTAGATCCTGATGGATTTAACCTTGATGTTAAAAATAGGTTTGGATTATATTAGTTATTATTTCTTAAACTAAAACTCTTCCCATTTCTTGACATATGATTCTGCGGTCATAACTGCATCTGGCCTGAAACCAAGCTTTTTCATCTGCTGGATGTATTTTTGGATGTCCTCTGGCCTGCCCCACCTGTCCGGGCAGACTAAGCAGGTTTTGAAGCCTGATAATTT
>DATDYH010000051.1:0-2168 GCA_035289045.1 Candidatus Nanoarchaeia archaeon | reverse complement strand
GCAATAGTCCATACTCACCCGAACTCCCAGGCATCTTATGGCTACAGGAAGCTTGCTAACTTTCTCACTGGCAATCCCTATTATGAAGAGCCTCTCTCAGTAACAGACAACAGGACATTCATGCAGAAATTGCTGGATGCTCTTGGAATAACCTAAAAAAATGGCAAAAGGAAAAATTCAGATATTCTATATCCATGGCGGTATGACTTGTCAAGAACCATAGTCATAGACTAAGGGTATGATGCCTGAACATCATACTTGTTCTTGAGCACGCCAATTCCACATAATCAATAAGTGGTTTACGCAGTAAACCACCACTCAAAGAGTGGTGGAATTTAGCGTTTAAAGACAAAAATGGACACTTTTTTATCAAGAAATTCCCAGAAATCATTAAAATGATAAAAGGGGATTTGAAAAAACTAGCTTAAGCCCTAATCGACTATATTCTCCAAACTATATGTTCCAGACAATGGACAAGAGACAAGTGCCTGGGTCAGATTTATAAAGCAAAAAGGCTTTTAATGGCTTATGAAAAAAACAAACTCTTTAGTTGTATTTCAGGACAAGAAAATCAGAAGAACCTGGTTTAATGATGAATGGTGGTTTGTCCTTGAAGATATTGTACAGGCATTAACAGATTCTAACGATCCTAAACAATATGTTCAGAAAATGAGGCAAAGAGATGAGCAATTATCGCAAGGGTGGGTACAAATTGTACATATCCTTTCAGTAGAAACATCTGGAGGAAAGCAACAAATGAATTGCGTTTCTGTTAAAGGGGCTTTTAGGCTCATCCAGTCTATACCTTCTCCTAAAGCAGAGCCTTTCAAATTATGGCTTGCCCAAGTGGGTTATGAACGAATTCAGGAAATAGAAAACCCAGAACTCTCCCAAGCAAGAATGAAAGAAACCTACAGGGCTAAGGGCTATTCTGAGGAGTGGATTGAGAAAAGGGTAAGGGGAATAGCAATAAGAGGGGAATTAACAGATGAGTGGAGGAAGAGGGAGGTTAAAGAGGACAAAGAATATGCTATTCTGACTAATGAAATCAGCACAGCAACATTTGGAAAAACCATTGATGAATATAAAAAGCTGAAAGGTCTCAAAAGGGAAAATCTGAGAGACCACATGCATGATTTAGAACTCATCTTTACTATGCTTGGAGAAAGAGTAACAACAGAAATCACCAGATCAAAGAATGCTAAAGGCCTAAATCATTGCAAGGTTGCTGCAAAAGAAGGTGGAGAAGTAGCAGGTAATGCTAGAAAAGATGCTGAAAAAAGAATAGGTAGGTCAATAATCTCAGATGAGAACTATCTGGATAAGCCAGAAAAAGAAAAGAGGAAATTGCTTTCGTAATACAATATTACGAAATTATATCATTACATTCTAGTTTTTGGGGCATACAAAGACCTTTCGCTAATCTGTCATTGACAGATGGCGCACCAAGTTTGCATAGGCAAACTTTGTGTTTCTAAAAAGGGATTTGTTACCTAGTAACCTCATAACCCATAACCTTCTTCTCTAAAGCAGCAGCCTTCTTATTGCTCTCAAAATGTTTTCTTGCAGGAATTAAAGCATTGTTAATGTAAAAAGCCGCAGCACTCTTTAAATCCATTGGATGAACCTCTTTATTGGCAAAAGCCTTTTCCAGCTCAGGGTAATTGCTAAAAACAACATCTCCCCCAAATCTTGCATCCCGCTCAATCCTTACCTCTTTATTAAGCTCAAAAATAATATACTTGTAATACTCAAGAATTGGGTTATTCTCTATAACACCTTCAGGGCAGTAAGCCTTCTTTAGCTTCCTTTCAACCTCTTCAGCTGCATCAGCCATGAAAACAGCAGAATCAGGGTTTGATTTGGACATCTTCATCTCTATTGCCTGCTCTATTTTATCTCCTGTCAGGCTTGTTGATGGCTGCAAGCCCATCAGCATATGATGGTGAACAGCAACAGGCTTTTTATACCCTAATTTTTCAGCAATCTCCCTTGCCAAAACATTAACCTTTCTCTGGTCCATTCCGAGCTGGGCAATATCAGCATTCAGCTGGAAAATATCACTTGCCTGCATGCAGGGATAAAAAATCTGTGCAGCGCTTAAACTCTCCCCCTCTTTTCTTCCCATAATCTGGGAGCATCTTGTTATTCTTTGCACAGAATTTAGC
>DATDYH010000050.1:0-4854 GCA_035289045.1 Candidatus Nanoarchaeia archaeon | reverse complement strand
TCCAATATCAAATGCTGCAAGATATCTTTTAGCACTATAACCTGCTAAAAAAGGTATATCCAAAAGATAACTAATTGTTTCTTTATTTGTTAGTCCAGCCATTCTTCCTAATCTTGTTTTTTGCCTTACAACTCTTTCATGGTCTAACCCTGCAAATTGAGGGAAACTAAGAACAGCCCTCTTAATCTTATCTTCATTATCAGCTCCATAAACTTCTATTCCCTGCCTAATAACTCTTTCATGGTCTAACCCTGAAAATGGAGGGTGAGTTAGTATGGCTCTCTTAATCTTATCTTCATTATCAGCTCCATAAACTTCTATTCTCTGCCTGATAACTCTTTCATGGTCTAATCCTGCAAATTGAGGGAAACTAAGAACAGCCCTCTTAATCTTATCTTCATTATCAGCTCCATAAACCTCTATTCCCTGCCTGATAGCTCTTTCATGGTCTAATCCTGCAAATTGAGGGTGAGTTAGTATGGCTCTTTTAACCTCTTCAAAAGTCCAGTCATAAACTTCTGAAATTTTATTAAATAAGTTTGTTAGCTCCTGATAGGTTTTCCTTCTATGATAAAAATGACTGCTTTCAGTTAATCTTCTTGCTTCTTCTCTTCCAAATCCGATTGAAACTAAGTCATTTAATAACATCTTAAATCAAGAGAAACCACTATTTTTAAACCTATCTATTTTAATGATTATTTAGTAGTAAATAAAATGCTCATAAAATGAACATAAATCTCTGACAGTGTAATAATGTATTTTTTCGGAGGTTTTAAATAAATTATCAGCTTTGTAGTTTTATGGAAGAAAAGGTAAGGAAAGAGGTGCTTGAGATTTTGAAAGGGAGTTATGAAGCTGTGCAGAGGGATGATGCTAAAAAACTAAGAGAGCTGAGCAACCAGATTATTCATGCTGCTGCTGTTTACCAGGATAGCGGGGTTATTGGGTTAAGTGTTGTGGTTTATGGGCTGAGCAAGAGCTATGAAAGGGGGGATTACAAGGGCTTTAAGGACTGGGCCAGGTTTCATGAAAATGTGCTTAGCTGCCTGAAAGAAGGTTATGAATACCTGGTTAATGGCGGTGAAGAAGGCTATGAGCTGGCATTGAAGAAACTTGTTGCAGGGATAGACAAGCTGGGGAGCAAGCTAAAAGTGTATATAAAAGAGGTTATGGAGAAAGCGCATATTAACAAAGGGAGCAGGATGTATGAGCATGGGGTTAGTGTTGGAAGGACTGCTAAATTACTTGGAATAAGCCAATGGGAGCTGATGGAGTATATTGGGGGGACTGGGATTGCTGATGTTGAGGAGAGTGTTACTCTTGATGTTGGGCAGAGATTAAGATATGCAAGGGGGCTTTTCAGATGAAAACAAGCCCTTTTCTTAGAGAGAAAAGTTCTTGTATCCCCAAAAAACAAGAGGGTTTGTATTCCCAAAAAGAATCAGGGATGTTTGCCCTAAAAAGGGGAGTAATATGAAAAGCCTGGTTTTTGATTCAAGCAGTGTAATCAGCATTATGACTAATAACCTGATGGATGTTTTATTTGAGCTGAAGAAGAGATTTAATGGAGAGTTCTTTATTCCTGATGCTGTTAAACTTGAGCTGGTTGACAATCCTTTAAGGACAAGAAGGTTTGAGCTGCAGGCTGTGATGCTTGCGGATTATATTGGGGAGGGGTATTTTAAGTTCTTTGAAAATATTGCTGTTAAGAGCCAGGGTGAAGTATTAACTGAGACTGCAAATAATATATTTATGATTGATGGAAAAGCATTGAGGATTGTTGATAGCGCTGAGATTTGCGGGTTAGTGCTTGCCAATATGGTAAAGGCAAGTGCTTATGTTGTTGATGAAAGGACTTTAAGATTATTGGTTGAAGATTACAGGAAGCTAAAAGAGTTGTTTGAGAGGAAATTTAATGCCAGGGTAGAGGTTGACAGAAGAAGCCTGAAAAAGTTTCAGGAGGTTGTTGGAGGGGTGAAGATAATAAGGAGTGCTGAGCTGATGACCCTTGGGTTTGAGCTTGGGCTGTTTAACAAGTATAAAAGTGGCGGGGAGCTTGTTGATGGCTATAAGCAGAGAATGCTTGAGGGGATTTTATGGGGGCTAAGGTTAAGAGGATGCTCTATTTCCACTAATGAAATTAATGAGATTCTGAAGATTGAGAAGGTGAATGGGAGATAATGTTTAAATATATGGCTTGTTTGGGTTTTTATGCGGGAGTGTAGTTTAACTTGGTAGACTATGTTGGCCAAAAGCACACGGCTCCAGACCGTGAAATCCAGGTTCAAATCCTGGCTCTCCCATAACAAACCCCTTTTTAGAAAAAAGGTGTTTGTAGTGTTCACCTATGGTGAACAAATGTGAAACTCAAAGAGTTGTCACATATCCCCAAAAGAAAATAGACGGATTCAGAGGAGGATTCTTTGACTAAAAAGTTTGGAGATAACTAATCTCCGGTAAGCTTTCTCTTCTTGAAATTTGAACAAGAACCTCGAATAGATTACTTCTTAACGGATAAGGCAGTTTCTCTTCTTCTGTATAAACCTCGGTTTTTTCCCCACAAAATCTTCCTTTTATTGCGTCATTTCCCTTCCAGCAAAATTCCGGAAACAGCTCTTGGAGTTCAAGGTTGATACTATGATGGGGTCTGCCTTTACTATAGGCAACAAGATTTATCTTAGGGTAGTATGACCAAGCAAGGCTATTGTCATAGCTTCCCTCATCTAGTAGTTTCTGAATCCTTATACCATCTGTTCCTGGACAAACCTCTGAATCTATTTTTTCCATAACAGGCTAATATTTGAGAAGTTTATAAATCTTTCTATTTTAGTTACTAACGAGTGGTATAATCTTGAGTACATTTCTGGGCCTCTTTTTTAACAACACCTTTTTCTGAAAAAGCTTATATAGTCTTGAGATTATTGAATAATAAGAAAAAGAGGTTGATTAGATGGAAGCAAAAGGATTATTTTTTATTTTTCTTGGAGTGTTTATTTTATTGACTATTGCCACTTTTGTCATTACCCCAGGGGTTGAGGTGGATACTGGCCTGGGCAGCAGGGGAAGATGCGAGGAGGGATGCGGGAATGATGATATTTGTGCTGAAAGGTGCAAAACTGCCTTGGTCAACCAGGCTTCTGCTGCTGGAGAGGTTAATGGATGTGATGAGCTGGTTAATACTGATGAAAAGGATGAATGTGTGGAGAGGCTAAAGCTGAACATTGCTTTGAAAAGCCAGGATAGTGGGTTGTGCGCGGGATTAAAAGCTGAGAGTGATTGCAGGGACACTATATTATATAATAAAGCCATCTCTTCTGGAGATAAAAGCTTATGCTCTGGGATTATTGATGAGAATACAAAGAGCATATGCGCTGCTTATTAAGTTGTTAGTTGTTGTATGCGCTTGGGTGGTTCTTATCTTCCACTAGGGTGGAAAGATATATAAATAAGCTTATTTTTAATACACTTTGGTGGAATATGGAAAAAAATGAGCCAGAAACCAATGAAGGGGTTTGGGTTAGCTTACCTGCTACTGAAAAAGAGAATTATCTGGCTTTTCATAGAGCCTCTTTTGAAGAGGACTTAAAACATGCTGAGAAAAACTTTTTGGAGTTTCCCAGATGGAGCATTATTTCTGGTTATTACTGCATGCATGATATAACTAAATTTTTTCTTGCAGAAATGTTTAATATCAAGGTATCAAGCCCGGAGGTTCATGCGAAAACCATTAGTGCTTTAGAGCATTTTGTAAAAGATGATGCTCTGAGGAAAAAACTATTGAGCTTGCTAAAGGAGGCTGACAAGGCTTATTATGATGCTGAAAGACTAAAAGAGAGAATTTTGCCTGCATTGTTAAAAAGAGGAAAGCAGGAAAGAGGCAGGGCACAATATTATTCAGAAGATTATAGCAAGGAAAGGGGGGTAAGCTCTCAAAAAGCCCTGTATTTCTTAGATATGATTGTTAAGCCTTATGTTAAGATTGTAAAGGGGCTGATGGGATAATGCTGCTGGATGTTTGTTTAGGCACGAGAAGTTCGTGGAAGATTTTAATTGTGCTTGCTGAAGCGCCTGGAAAAGGGGTATCAAGGAAAGAGATACAGAAACTGACTAAAATGGGGAATAAAGTAATTGTCAAGTTTTTAATGTTATTGGAGAATTTTGGGCTGGTTATTGCAGGGAAGGCAGGGAGAAGTTATTATTACAAGCTTAATCTTGCCAATCAATTTACAGGGAAAATATTGGAGATTATCGGGCTTGAAAAAAACCAGCTGAACAACCCTGATTTTTTTGCTTTAAGCTTATTAAGGGAGTTTGTCTATGAATTAACAAACATGAACCTTGAGAACATGCAGCATGTTATTTTATTTGGCTCTTATGCAAAAAGGACATATAATACCGGGTCTGATATTGATGTTGCTTTGGTGTTTAAAGAGAGAGATAATGATAATGAAGTGTTAATTGCTGAGGCGATAGACAGGATTAAAAAAAGATTTGGGAGAGAGATACAGCCTCATTACTACCTTGCCGGAGAATTTCAGGAGCTAAAGAAGAGGGACAAGCTGGTGCAGGAGATAGTTAAGGACGGAATTATGCTGATGTGAATTAATGCTTTTTTGTTTTTATTTTTTACAGGATTGGTCTAAGCTTTTATGCTCTTTTCCTTTTTTTGGCTGATTGCTGAAAAAACCCAAAACCGAAATCTTTAAATATCCTCATTTTTAAGTGGTGAATACACAAAAAAGAGTAATTTATGCTTTATGGGGGTTAGAAAATGAGTTATGGAAGATTTAAACAAGGCTTGGTTTATGGTTTAGCTGGTTTAATGGCAGGTACGCCTTTTATGGCAAGCGGGCA